>DGOT01000002.1:0-2367 GCA_002389465.1 Bacteroidales bacterium UBA4459
CAAATCCGTTATGGCGCCTGCAAGTCGACTGTGAAGATTTTTGGGTTTAACCGACGAAATTTCATGCCCTTGGGGTAAATCAATCTTTCCCCCCTTTGCCAGAATAGCGAAATCAATGCCTGAAACAACGCCGCCGGCCGGAGCGGAAATCAATTTGGGATCGCCATACTGCCCGGCCGGTTCGCCCGGATCATACTTCAGGTTACTGTTTTTATCCCAATACGCAAAGACATAATAATTTCCTTTGGCAACCCCTATTTCAAATTCACCGGAATCGTGTAGAATCGTATAATGAGGAGCAATCTCTCTTTTTCCTTGATTCATTGAATAAGCAGCGACGACAATAGGCCCTTTTCCCGGGAACGAGGTGGAAATACGCCCAACTAAAATTGTAGATGCCAGACTTTCGTTTACTTCTTTTCTTAATTTTACAAGGGTGCAGTTCACCGCAACAAAACATATTAAAAGAAGAATAATATTCATTTTATTGAAAATTGGTGATAAGTTTGTCTTCAAGTAATTCATTGCGGATTTTGGTGATTTCATATTTCCAACCTCTAATTGATTTAGAAAAAAGGCAAGACTGCTTGCTAAAATGTGGATTTTCCAAAAAATGAATAAGAACCTGATTCCTCCAATCCACTTTTGCTTTTCAGTTTCTGCGTCTATCAGCTTGATATTTTGTTCCATTTTTTGAATTTCCTCTTTCTCTGTTAATCCTAAGGAGACAGTTCAATGGATGCTAAAACGATCATTAATATAGAAGCCAAAATCCAGACTACACCAAAGACATATGCCGCTTTTTCTGCCGAAGGTCTGCCGACCTTCTTGCCTCGCCACTTCAGAAAGACGCGCGAAAGAATAATTAATCCCGCAAAATAGATGAATATTCCACCCCCAACAAGGCCCAGGTAGGGCCAAAGCGGATGTTTGAATAGCATCAGGAATCTAGAAAGTGGCAATGTCCATGTAAGTAGCATGTCATTTAGGCTAAGCGCCTTAGCCTCGATGGTGTAGAAGGTATTGTCCATCTCTTCTGGGGGTTCTAATAGGCCAAGCTTCAAGGCAATGTTCGGCGAAATGAAAGATAAACTCTGCCCGACCCAACAGATCAGCCCGGCAATGATAACAAAAAATCCAATTGTGATTGTCATCTCAAGTACTATCTCCAACGTTAAAACCAAAAAACATAACTAAATGTGACACCAGGAACTGATATCGAATCTATACGAACGCCTGAATCACCCTATTTTATTCTGTAGCCGTTCGGTAGATTAATCATTTACGAAAGTGAGTACGTGGTAGAATTCGTGTTTCACCTATTTTCATTATCCAGATTCGTTTCTCAGAAATTTTTGCCTTCCGTGCAGCCTCACTGAAACGTTTGGGAGGCTCCCAGGGAGGTTCATCAGATTGTTCGATCGTTCCCCAATGCATACCAACAAAAACATTGGTTTTAATGTCTATTCCCAAGTCGATAGCCTCCTCCGGTGTCGTATGGTTATTAACACCATATTTTCTATTCCCGTATGTTCCGATTGTAATCAATGCTAAGTCAAACGAGGTAAATTTTTTACCTATCGCTTTAAAAATGGTTGATGAATATGCAGTATCGCCGACGAAATAATATCTCCCTGATGTGGAACTGATAGACCAAGAACACCATAATGTTTTATTTTTGTCTGTTAATCCTCGTCCCGAATAATGTACTGATGGGAGAGCGGTCATTTGGATGTTGTAAAGTGAAAAGCTTTCATTCCAATCCAATTCGTGAACATGTGTATAACCTCTTTTAGTAAAAAAAAATTTTAGTCCAAGCGGAACGAAGACACGAATATTTTTTTTATTAGGCAGAACTTCGACAGATTCAGCATCCAAATGATCATAATGATTATGAGAAACGATTATTATATCAACTGGAGGTAAATTCTTGATACCTATGCCCGGCTTGACAAATCGTCTTGGACCAATTGAAAACGCACCGGCATACTCTGAAAAAAATGGATCGGTAAGGATTATTTTCCCGTCAATTCTAATAAGAAAAGTTGATTGTCCTATCCATGTCAGTGTATTTGTACCTTCTAATTCATGAAACTGGTTAATTGCTTTTTCTTCAGGCAAGTAATGATTTTCAGGAACATCAGGCAAATTAAAAGCTGACCATATTCGGCGTAAATAAAAGCCGATACCTAATGCCGGGGAGGCTGGGACGATAGGGTAATTTCGGAATCCATCAGTTGTGTGGTGTTTAGGTTTTCCTTCCTTTAATAGCTCTTCGGACCAACTGAATTGCTCCCAAATTGAAAGATGAAATATTGAAAAGAACAATATAACACCTCCAGCAATGTAAATTAATGCTTTTCTCAT
>DGOT01000002.1:2434-3794 GCA_002389465.1 Bacteroidales bacterium UBA4459
GCCAATAAAGACAATTAATCTATTTGCCAACCTGATTTTTGCCAGGCTTTTCTCATGACATCATTTTTTTTCAGGTATTCATCAATTACCGGTTTTGGAACCGAATTCAACGGACATGAGAAGTTAACGCAATTAGGACAGAAGAAAATTTTAAGCGTAGTAACAAAAGAAATACTAGAAGCCAAACTGGCTGCTGCTATTCCAGTCAATCCTAAAAACGATATCAAACCGTATTCAGTGTAATTAACAGATAGAAACCAAATACCATAACCCATGATTATAAGCGGAAATATAAAAAATATTGTAGCAACAAGAAAATACATCATGAACTTTTCAAATTTATTCAGGGGTTCGGGATGATAAGACCAAAATTTTAAACTGCCATGATTAGCAAGGCAGTGCAGTGTTTTGCTTTTTTCTGCGTAATAGGGACAATGACTGCAAAGAAAACGGATTTCAAAAATGCCAAACATTAAAAAAAAGTAAATTACATAAGCATACAATAGCCACCATGCACCTGTTAAAAAGCCGACAATCACACTTCCAAAAATTATAATTAGTAGCGGCGGCCAGGCAATTCCGTGGAAGCCGCTCAGAATTTTTTTGTCCCATTTGCAGGCCAGTTTGCCCTGGATGCTGCAGGTTGGACAATCTGCCTGATCATCCCAGGTACAGATACTGTGTGGATTTTTATTTTCCATTTGGTTTTCTCCTTTAAAGATTCAATAATCTTAGTAAATTCCCGGTATAAACTTTTTCGTTCTTCCGGCGTATTCTTTGAATTCTTCACCATATTTCTTTGCCAGATATTTATCCAGTCTTGGAATAATGAAGAAAATAAAATTCAAGGCCATGACAAGAGGAATGAATAACATTGAATAACGAAGCGTAATCAATGCAAAACCTGTAAAAAGAACGATATCACCGAAATAATTAATGTGCATTGAATATTTGAATAAGCCTTCAGTGTAAAGCCGTCCTTTGTTTACTTCCTGCTTCTTCCAGATATGCCGTGTGTATTCTGAATAAGTATTCAACCATGAACCAAAGAGATATAAAAAAATACTGAAATAATTTGAAAACCCGATAGGCTGAAGACTATTACCGCCGACCTTAACAAAAGAAAACAGGACAAAAGACATCAGGCCTGAAACAAGCAGCATTTCACTCCAGGCCATTTTGCGTTTCAGAAAAACAAATACGGTGATAAATAACCTTGAAACATAAAACAACAAACAAAACATCAGGATAACCTGGCGCGTAAAATTACCATTTATAGCGTATGGTTTTAACCAGTCATGCAGTTCATTTACATCCATAAACATCAAGTAACCGGCTAAAAGACTTGCACACGAGATAG
>DGOT01000037.1 GCA_002389465.1 Bacteroidales bacterium UBA4459
CAGCAGATTTATTTGCTGCCGGCAACCTGGGAGCTGATCAAGAAAGCCAAAGAAGAAGTGTCACGTTTGATCAATGTGAGTATGACGGCTGAAATGGTGGACAAAGATGCCGGTGTTTATGCCCAGGAAATACTGACAAAAGGATTTGAAAAGAAGGATGATCCGGTGGATAAGGCCCTGCGGATCATTAAAAAAGAATTAGCGGACTTATAACACGGAAAAGATCAACTGTAAAGAAAAAGCGGTGACAGGAGATCAATAGATATGAAACAGATCAGCACTATAAGTTTTATCGGGTCGGGGAATGTGGCAACACATCTGGCCCTGGCTGTTAAAGCCGCCGGTTTTGAGGTGAAGGATGTGTTTTCACTGCATAAAAACCATGCCGATATATTGGCCGCAAAGGTCGAAGCCAGAGCTGTCGGTTCACTGGCAGAACTTCAACGCGATACCGATCTTTATCTGCTTGCTGTTCCGGATAAGATTATAGATCCGATCGTACGGACTTTTCATTATGTGGAAGGCATTGTTGCACATACATCCGGTATCACGCCCATGGAAACACTACAGAAAACGGCACGTTACGGGGTGTTTTATCCGCTCCAGACTTTTTCAAAAGAAAAAGAACCGGACATTTCCAAAGTGCCTTTTTGTATTGAAGGTAACTCACCGGATGTTTTACAAAGTTTATCAGATTTGGCAGCCAATTTATCTGACGTGGTTTATGAAATCAACTCGGATCAGAGGAAATACCTGCACTTGGCAGCTGTCCTCGTGAATAACTACACCAATTATTTATACCGGATGGCCTTTGATATCCTGGATGCCAAACAGATGGACACTTCGTTACTGATACCGTTGATCGAAGAAACATTTGCCAAGATCAGGGAAATGCACCCTGATAAAGCCCAGACCGGGCCGGCACGTAGAAAGGATCTGCCGACTATTGAAAAGCACCTGTCGTTGCTGGAAGAGTTTCCACAGTACAAAGAATTATATACCCTGTTCGCCGAACAAATTATAAAGAAATACCATGAGCAATTATAAAGCATTGTTGACCGAAGTAAGCACGTTTATTTTTGATTACGATGGCGTAATGACCAACGGAAATCTATTATTGCAGACGGACGGACAGCCCTTACGGTTTGCCAATGTAAAGGATGGTTTTGTCCTGCAACTTGCGGCACGCCTGGGTTACCGTGTAGTAGTCATTTCAGGCGGGTTTTCGCAATCAGTCGGAAACAGGTTTGAAGCACTGGGTATCAAAGATGTATTTCTTGGCATCAGGGATAAGCTTACTGTTTTTGACGAGTATATTCAAAAAAATAAGATCGACCCTGAAACGATAGTGTATATGGGTGATGACATTCCTGATAGTAAAGTGATGAAAAAAGTGGGTGTGCCGGTTTGCCCGGCGGATGCTGCTGAAGAAATAAAAAAAATATCCATGTATATTTCCGACAAAAAAGGTGGAGAGGGCTGTGTGCGCGACATCATCGAACAGGTGCTGAAAGTACAGGGAAAATGGATGACCGATGAATCGTACCATTGGTAGAAATACCATCATTAAAAAATAAATGGATCCATGATCGCTTTTTTCAAACTCATCCGCTGGCCCAATATCCTGATGATCTGGGTCGCTATGTGCCTGGCACTCTTTGGGGTAATTAATCCGGTTTTGAGCCTTCAGCCTTTTGAGGCAGGTTTAAACATGACGGAGTTCCTGCTTTTAGTTGGCGCTACCACTTTTATTGCCGTAGCGGGTTACCTGCTGAATGATGTGAGCGACATGAATCCCGACTCGGTGAACAAGCCGGGAAAAAACCAGGTTGGGCGAAGGTTCGCCGTGCATGTTGTACAAATAGCTTATTGGCTGTTTACTGTTTTAGGTGTTGTGGCAGGCACTTATTTTTCTTATCTGCTGGGCCGCCTCAGTTACAGCCTGATATTTGTTTTATCGGCCGGATTGCTGTGGTTTTACTCCAACCGTTATCAGTGCCAGCTTTTGGTGGGGAACCTGGTGGTTGCTTTCTTAAGCGCACTCACTATTGTCATTGTTTGGTTGTTCAGCTTTTTTGCTTTAGCAGATCGACCGGATGTTTTTGTGTCAGTTCAGTCATTCTTTACACGGGCTAATTTACTGATACTCATATTTTCAGGCTTTGCATTTATTGCCAGTCTGATAAGAGAAATGGTAAAAGACATGCAGGATTTTAAAGGGGACGACCGGTTCGGATGCCGAACCCTGGCGGTTGTTTCGGGTATTGATAAGGCAAAGCGTTGGGCCATAGCCGTAACTGTTGTGGCCATTTTGTTTGCTTTGTGGAGCCAGTGGCGTTTTTACAGCATCAATTTCCGGCTGCTGTTTTATTATTTCATACTGATCGATGTTCTGTTTCTGGGTGTATTATATTTGCTGTTTAAAGCAAAGTCGGCCGGCGATTTTAAAAAGATTTCGGGCCTTATAAAAGGGTTGATGATCGCCGGTATATTAGCTATGGCACTGGTTTATTTTGAATTTTGAACATGTCTGAAAACATATTAAAAGGATACGATATTGTTCTGGCGTCAGCCTCACCCCGCCGCAAACAGTTATTGCAGGAGCTCGGTATCCGGTTCCGAGTGCAGCCCAAAGAGGTTGAGGAGCATTTTGACGAGCAACTGTCGCCCGTGCAGGTGGCTGAATTTCTGAGCGAGCTAAAAGCTCATGCATTCCTAAAAGAAGAGCTCGATGATCGTACCGTTGTTATAACTGCCGATACCGTAGTAACCGTTGACGGAATTATTTTAGGAAAACCGGAGGATTATGCCGAAGCTAAAAGTATGCTGCAGCAATTATCGGGACGCAGCCACCAGGTGATTACCGGTGTCACTTTACGATCGGCAACAAAAACAAGAACATTCTCTGTAACAACAACGGTTTTTTTTAAAAAACTTTCGGAAACTGAAATTGATTACTACATCACTACCTTCAAACCGTTTGACAAAGCAGGCGCTTACGGCATCCAGGAGTGGATCGGCCACGCTGCCGTAGAACGGATCGAAGGTTCTTACTTTAACGTGATGGGGTTGCCCAGCCACCGTTTGTATGAGGAACTGTTAGCTTTTTAAACTGCCGGCTTGTTTGAAAGCAAGTAAATTGTAAAAAACAAGCCAAATGTCGTAAAAATTACGAAAAAAAGCGTATATTTGTGACAAATAATAAAGGAATGGCTAAAAGTTTTGAACTCAACGAACCGGCAATTACCTATGCAGCGCTTGATGATCAGAATGCCTACATACTGATTAATGCTGTTAAAAAGGGTATTCACTACAGTTTTTTTGAGAAGCTTGCTCAAAGTTTCCCTTTTACGCTTCGCGAGTGGTCGGGGTATTTACATTTGTCGGAGCGTTCGTTGCAGCGGTATAAAAAAGAAAAAGGAACCTTTAATGCCACCAGTTCCGAAAAGATCATTGAAATTACCATGTTGAATAAATACGGCAGGGAAGTTTTTGGTGATCAGGAAAAGTTCAATATTTGGCTACGCACAGATAACGTCGCGCTGGGCGGCATCAGGCCGAAAAACTTGCTCGACAGTTCGTTCGGTATCCAACTCCTGAAAGATGAGTTAACACGTATCGAACACGGCATACTGGCATGATCGTTTATCGGATGGCAAAATCAACATGCAGCAGCGACCTTTCGGGCAAAGGAGCGGAAAAAACCGGAGGACGCTGGAACAGCAAAGGCATTGCTGTTATTTATACCAGCGAATCAAGGGCGTTGTGCACCACTGAAATTGCCGTCCACATTCCTTTAGGTATCCTCCCGAAAGATTTCCAACTGGTAAGTATTGACATCCCTACATCGGTTAAAATTCTGAGTTTGTCTGCGCGTGATCTTCCCAGTAACTGGGATGCCATTCCGCATGCGGGTGAAACCCAGGAATTGGGTGATCAGTTTGTCAGGCAGAACAAACAGGCAGTTTTGAAAGTACCTTCGGCAGTTGTTCGGGGCGAATATAATTACCTCATTAATCCCGGCCACAAGGAAGCAAAGAAGATAAGGATTAAGAAAGTCGAGCAATTTTCTTTCGATCAAAGACTATTCCTGAAATAGACCCACAGACGCGCATGAAGTAGGCAGGTGTCTCGCATAAGCGGGTTTCGTACCTTTGGCATCATCATTCACCCATAATACCCTATGTCATGCGTAAAAACCTAGTCAAAGTTTTTGTCAATTATTTTTTCAAAGGATTGCTTTTTTTAGCTCCTGTAGCCATTACTATCTGGGCGATCATCCAGCTTTTTAACTTTATTGACGGTATACTGCAAGGCCTCATCTACAATTACATCGGTATGCATATTCCGGGATTGGGACTGATTGTCCTGCTGTTGCTAATCACCGGTATCGGAGTTATTGGTTCCACGATCGTGTTCAGGCCCATTATCACCTATTTCGACAGATTACTGGCTCGTGCTCCCCTGATAAAAGTAGTTTATACAGCCGTAAAAGACCTCGTTTCGGCATTCGTTGGGCAGGAGAAGCGGTTTACCGAGCCGGTTCTGGTACAGTTAGACAAGCAGGCAAATTTGGAAAAGATCGGGTTTATCACCAACAAAGATCTTTCGCTTATCGGCATCTCAAATGAAAAAGTAGCGGTATATTTGCCCCATTCATATGCCTGGTCGGGTAACCTGGTGATTGTTGCTTCCGAATACGTCAAACCTATAGAGGCGTCTTCGGCGGAGATCATGAAGTTTATTATTTCGGCAGGTGTTACACACATAGATTAAGTGAATATGACAAATAAAAAGCCGTTAATTCTGATAACCAATGATGACGGGATCAATGCCCCCGGTTTACGCAAGCTCATATCGTTGATGCGACCGCTGGGCGAAGTGGTGGTGATTGCTTCTGAAAAAGTAATGTCGGGTATGGCGCATGCCGTTACCATCCAAACCCCGTTGCGGGTTACTTTGGTGAAGGAAGAAGAAGGGTATACAGAGTATATGACCAACGGGACACCATCCGATAATGTGAAGCTGGCCAAATACCAGCTGCTTGACAAGAAACCTGACCTCGTTGTTTCGGGTATCAACCACGGGTCGAATGCTTCGATCAACATCATTTACTCCGGAACAATGGCCGCTGTGCTTGAAGCTACCATTGACGGTATTCCGGGTATCGGATTTTCGTTGCTCGATTACGATCATAAAGCCGATTTCTCGCATGTGGACGAGTTTGTACAACGGATTGTCAGGAAAGTATTGTTGGAAGGTATGCCGGATGATATAGGATTGAATGTTAATATACCCAGAGCTTCGGATACCCCGCTGAAAGGTGTTAAAGTATGCCGGCAGGCAAAAGCCAGATGGGTGGAAGATTTTGATGCCCGGAAGGACCCGTACGGAAGAAATTATTACTGGATGACGGGCAACTTCGTGAACGGTGATCCTGCTTTAGACACGGACCAGAAAGCGCTGGAAGAAAATTATGTATCGGTGGTGCCTGTCCATGTTGACTTTACGGCACATAAATATGTAGAAAAACTAAACTTTAGCTAAACCATGATACCTCCTTTACTTAAAAAAGACAGTTTCCTGACAGGTTTTGTGCTCGGGCTGGTGTTACCCCTTGTTTTTTACGGGCTTGTTTTATTAATTGATGTGATTTTAGTCCAACTGGTACATGTGCATCTAACGAAGGAGCATCATTATTTATACTTATTAAGTGTGGCTATAAACCTGATTCCGGTGCGGTATTATTTTGTTGCTCTCAAAACGGAAAAATCGGGCAGAGGGGTGCTCCTGGTTACCGGAGTATATATTCTCACGTACTTTTTTATGTTTTACCAACTGTAAGCGCACCATGAAGTATTACATCATAGCAGGTGAAGCTTCGGGCGATATGCATGCGGCCCATCTTATCCGGTCGCTGAAAAAAAAGGATCCTCAGACCGTTGTAAGAGGTTGGGGTGGTGACCGCATGATGGATGTAGGAATTGAGATCGTAAAACATTACCGCGATCTGGCATTTATGGGGTTTGTTGAAATACTGATGAATATCAGGACCATTGCTAAAAATATTTCCTTCTGCAAACAGGATATCCTATCGTTTCAACCTGATGTGCTGATCCTTGTTGACTATCCGGGATTCAACCTGAGGATTGCCGATTTTGCCCATAAGCAGGGAATAAAGGTCGTATATTACATCTCACCGCAGGTGTGGGCATGGAAAAAATCGCGGGTACATAAAATAAAAAAAGTGGTGGACAGGATGCTGGTGATTCTGCCGTTCGAAAAAGAGTTTTATGCCAAATATGGCATTGATGTGGCCTTTGTAGGCCATCCGCTGCTTGATGAGTTGAAAGAGCACCCGAAGACAGAAAAAGCAGAGTTTATAGAGAACAACAGTCTCGAAGACAAACCCATCATCGCTTTGCTGCCCGGTAGCCGTAAGCAGGAAATAAACAAAATGCTGCATATCATGCTTCAGGTAGTCAGCGATTATCCCGACTACCAGTTTGTCATTGGCGGGCTTTCGTCCGTTCCGCATGATTTTTACAAACGTTTTGTCGGGCAGATAAACTGTTCGGTAGTGTATGACCAAATGGGAAGCCTCTTGCAGCATGCTGAAGCGGCACTGGTTACTTCCGGTACCGCCACGCTGGAAACAGCCCTGATGGAAGTGCCGGAGGTTGTTTGTTACAAAGCCAATCCTGTTTCCGTTGCCATTGCCCGAAAAATAATTAACGTACATTATATTTCGCTGGTTAATCTGATTATGGAGCGGGAAATCGTTAGAGAGCTTATCCAGAAAGATCTGAATCGTAATAAATTGTCACATGAGTTAGGGCTGTTGCTTCGCGACACGCAAAAACGGAAACAGCTCCAGGCTGATTACCAACTCCTTAAAGAGAAACTCGGAACGGAAGGCGCTTCGGAACGGGCTGCCGGTTTAATTGTTAATTTGATGCAGGAGCAGGAACCTAATCTTTGATGTTATAGATTTTGTTGATCAGATCCTTGAATTTTTCCAGTATGGTCCTCCTTTTAAGTTTCAGGTTGGCGGTAATTTCGCCGCTATCAATAGTCCACTCGTGGTCAATAAGTTCAAATTTTTTAATCTGTTCTGTGTCGCCAAACTGTTTGTTGAAACAATCCAGTTCTTTTTTAATTCTGTTCCTGAACTCCTTATTTCTGATCATTTCTTCGTTGGTGGTATATTCAACTCCTTTTATCTTACACCACGACTTCATGTGTTCAAAATCGGGTACTATCAGGGCAGCCGCAAATTTCTGATGTTCGCCAACAACCATGATCTGGTCGATGAAGGGTGATTCTTTGATTTTGTTTTCCAACAACACAGGAGACACGTATTTACCCATCGAAGTTTTAAATATTTCTTTTACCCTGCCGGTAATCTTCAGCATGCCGTCTTCATCAACGATGCCTACATCTCCTGTATGCAGCCATCCGTCCACAACAGTTTCTTTGGTAAGGTCCGGCTGTTTGAAATAACCCTTCATTACATTGGGCCCTTTCACCAGGATTTCACCTTCTTCCGATATTTTTATCTGTACATTGTTCAGCGGAGGCCCCACGGTACCAATTTTTCTTTTTCCTTTTTTGAAGGTGTTCACGGCAATCACCGGGGACGACTCAGTCATACCATAGCCTTCCACTGTAGGAATTTTAGCCGCATTGTAAACCCGTGCCAGCCGTGGTTGAAGGGCAGCACCACCCGATACAATCGACCTCATTTCACCACCGAGAGCGTCTCTCCATTTATTAAATATCAATTTGTTAGCCAGGCTAAGCCGTAGGTTGTAAAATACACGGTCGGGCCGATCATATTCGTAACGCAACCCGAGGTTAACCGCCCAGAAAAAGAGCTGTTTTTTCAATCCGGTCAGTTTCCGCCCTTTGGCCAGGATTTTGTCGTAAATCTTCTCCAGTAGCCTTGGCACGGTCGTCATAATATGTGGTTTCACTTCCTGGATATTGTCCACAATAGTTCCCATGTTTTCGGCATAATAAATGGAAACGCCTTTTAGTTGTAACACATAATTCACCATCCGTTCATAAACATGGCACAAGGGCAGATAACTCAATCCCCTTGATGATTCATCAACAGGGAAAATAGGAGCTGATGCGATAACATTGCTTAAAATATTATGATGCGTAAGCATAACTCCTTTTGGGTTTCCGGTGGTTCCCGATGTATAGATCAAGGAAGCAACATCGTGCGGATCTACTTCTGCTTTTAAGCCGCCAAGAACCGCATTATCCATATGTTTCTTGCCTGACTCCACCAGCTCGCTCAGGTGCTTATGTTCATCGAGTTTCGCAATTGTGTAAATGTCGATGATGTTGTCGATTTCCGGGATAATATGTTCGATCTTCCGCAGTAATTCTTTTCCTGAAACAAAAACATATTTTACTTCGGCGTGTTTTAATATGTATTTATAATCACTCTCGCTGATGGTTGGATAAACAGGAACATGTACAGCGCCAATCTGCATAATGCCCATATCGATAAAATTCCATTCGGGACGGTTATTAGAAATTGTAGCAATCTTATCGCTCTTTTTAATTCCCAGTTGGTGCAACCCGTAGCTTATATTATCAGCAAACTCCCTATAAGTTTTAATATCATAGGTTACCCACTCACCATTCACCTTACCCGCAAGAGCATTATCTTTGGGTTTGAAAGATTCTTCATAAAAAGGTAAAATGTCAAAAAGTCTCTTTATTTCCATAACAAATCAGTTCACGTTATTATAAACAAAGTGGAAATTAATTTATTCTTTATGCATGACCGTTGCACTGGCCTGGGCTGTCGGCATAATCACCAGATCGTTTACCGTAACATGAGCCGGAAGTGTAGTTACATAATAAGTAACTTCCGCAATATCCTCAGCATGTAGGGGCTCATAACCTCTATACACTTGCCGGGCCTTTTCAGTATCGCCCTTAAAGCGCACTTCCGAAAATTCCGTTTCAACAGCTCCCGGAGCAATTTGTGACACGCGTATTCCATGTTGCACGAGGTCAATGCGTATGCCTTTTGTGAGGGCATTAACGGCATGTTTTGTGGCACAGTAAACGTTACCGTTAGGGTACACTTCTTTTCCTGCAATGGATCCGATGTTGATAATATGCCCGCGTAGCTGCTCTATCATCAGCGGAGCAATCGCCCTGGTCATATACAGCAATCCTTTGACGTTGGTATCGATCATCTGTTCCCAGTCGTCAATAACACCCGTTTGGATCGGATTAAGTCCTGCAGCCAGCCCGGCATTATTAACCAGTATGTCAATTTTTTTCCAATCATCCGGCAGGGAAGCGATGGCTTCCACCACCTTTTTCTGTTCTCTGATGTCAAAATTCAGAGACAATACATTTACACCGTATTTTTCTTTCAGTTCTGATGATAAATTGTTCAGTCTTTCTTTTCTTCGTCCGGTGATGATCAGGTTGTGTCCTTCGCTGGCAAAGCGTTGGGCACAGGCATATCCTATGCCGCTGGTGGCGCCTGTTATCAGTGTGATTTTATTCATAGTTTTTAATTTAAAATTCCGTTCCGGATAATATAGTCCGGGAACTTATGTCGTATTTCTATGGGTTGGTCAAAAATTCCGTAAAAAGCCGAACCGCTCCCCGTTAAGGAGGCAAATATAGCCCCTTCCCTGTAAAGAGTTTTTTTTATTTCTTTTAGTTTGGGATGCAGTTTAAAAATAAAAGGCTCAAAATCATTTTGTAACCGACCCCGCCATTGCTCAACGGGTAGTTTAATGACTTCGCCGGGAGGTATTTCAGGTACGGTCAGGTTTATCTTTTTATAGGCTTCTGCTGTAGGAATATGGATGCCTGGAAAAACAACAACAATATGTTTCCCCTTCAGGTTTACAGGTACATCATGCACAACTTCTCCGAATCCTTGTACTAGGGCAACTCTGTTTTTAAGAAAGAAGGGGCAATCACTCCCCAGTTGGAGGGCATATGCATGGAGCAAAGTTTTTGTAAGCGACAATCCAAAGAGATCATTCAAAGCTTGCAGAAAGAAAACTCCGTCCGAAGAGCCGCCACCCAACCCTGATCCCGGTGGTATATTTTTAAGTAGTTTTACTTCAACAGGTGCTATCTGGTAGGCATCATGCACTAGTTTCCAGGCTTTATACACGATATTTTCTTCCGTCGGTACTGCAATTTTATGGCCATAAACAGTCAGGTTGAACGTTTGGGAAGGCAGAAATTCCAGGACATCAAAAACAGGAAGGGGGTACAGCACAGTTTCAATGTCATGAAAGCCATCGGTTCTCTTATGCTGAACCGACAATCCCAGGTTTATTTTGCCATTTGGAAACAGAATCATCCGCAAATGTAATTATTTACTAAAAATAATAATTTGTTCCGGTAAACACATTTTGATAACTAAACGGAAAACATGTATTTCAAACTCAATTCTTATTACTTTTGAGATGTTAAATCCAAAACATAAAAGGAATCTATATGGCCCTCTTGGTTTCTGCACTTAATTGGTTGATAAAAAAAAGGATACATCAGATTGGTCTGTTCATGAAATACCCTCATGAGGTGCAGGAAGAATGGTTCAAAAAGCTTATTGTCACAGCTAAAGATACCGAGTGGGGCCGCAAATACGACTACAAAAGCATCCAATCGGTTACAACATTTACTGAGCGCGTACCCATTAGTACTTATGAAGATTTGAAACCGGTTATTGACAGGTTGAGGGCAGGTGAGCAAAATTTATTATGGCCCGAGGAGGTGAAATGGTTTGCCAAATCTTCGGGAACAACGGCCGGAAAAAGCAAATTTATTCCTGTAACCGAAGCGGCGTTGAATGAGTGCCATTATAAAGGAGGCAAAGATATGCTCTCCATGTATTTTAACTTATATTCTGGTGCCGGATTGTTCAATGGAAAAGGACTGGCAATGGGGGGGAGCGGCGCCATCAGGGAAGTAAGCAACACTACCTATTATGAAGGTGATCTGTCGGCAATTATTATGAACAACCTCCCGTTCTGGGCACAGTTTAAGCGGACTCCTTCATTACCCATAGCCCTGATGGACGAATGGGAAAATAAACTGGAGTTGATGACGGAGTCAACCATTGATCATGATGTAACGAGTTTGTCGGGCGTTCCCTCGTGGATGTTGGTTCTATTGCGTAAGATCCTGAAAAAATCAGGCAAAAATACTATTGACGAAATTTGGCCCAATTTGGAGGTGTTTTTTCACGGCGGCGTGAATTTTGAGCCGTACCGGGAACAATTCAATCAGATCATTAAGTCGGATAAAATGACGTATTTCAATACGTACAATGCTTCCGAAGGATTTTTTGGCATCCAATACGGCAAAGAAAGAGGTGATCTGCTGCTGATGCTAGATTATGGGATCTTTTATGAGTTTATCCCTTATGGGGAATTGGGTAAGGAAAATCCAGAGGTGAAACAGCTGTCCGAAGTGGAGGCGGGAGAAAATTACGCTATGATAATCAGTACAAACGGAGGGTTATGGAGGTATAAAATTGGTGATACGGTTATGTTTACTTCTACCAATCCGTATGTGATCAAAATTACCGGAAGGACTAAAAACTATATCAATGTGGTAGGTGAGGAGCTGATCATTGATAATGCGGAGAAAGCTCTGTCGATTGCTTGTAAAAAAACATCGGCTGTATTATCCGAATATACCGCAGCGCCCTTGTTCAGGGGTGAAGAAATTACACACCAGTGGCTTATCGAATTTGAAAAGCAACCGGACAACTTCGATTTTTTCAACGAGGCTTTTGACAATGCCTTAAAAGCGGTAAATTCTGATTATGAAGCCAAAAGGTATCATGACTTTGTATTGAAACCGCCCCTTGTTGTGAATCTGCCTGAAGGTACGTTTTACCATTGGATGAAAAAGCGAAATAAACTGGGTGGGCAAAACAAGGTGCCACGGCTTTCAAACGACCGGAAATATCTGGATGAAATACAAAAATTATTGAAAGAACAAGGAGAATTTGATTTTTAATTCAACCACAGCATTTATTTTTTTAAATTCGTAGCTAAAAAATTATTCGATGCATATAGCCATAGCAGGGAACATTGGATCCGGAAAAACAACCTTAACACGGTTGCTTGCCAAACATTTTGGGTGGAAACCACATTACGAAGATGTAGAGAACAACCCGTATCTTCATAGTTTTTATGAAGATATGCAACGATGGTCGTTCAATCTTCAAATCTACTTTCTAAACTCACGGTTCAGGCAGGTTGTTGAAATTAGAAAAAGTGGAAAAAACATCATTCAGGATCGTACAATTTATGAGGATGCCCACATCTTTGCACCTAATCTGCATGCAATGAACCTGATGTCGTCACGTGATTTTGACAACTACATCTCCCTTTTTGAGCTTATGAGTACATTTATTCAACCGCCCGATTTGTTGATCTACCTGAGGGCATCGGTATCAACACTGGTGGAACAAATTCAGAAAAGAGGCAGGGATTACGAAGAGTCGATCCGACTTGATTACCTGAAACTGCTCAACGAACGGTATGAAGCGTGGATTGAGAAATACACACTGGGCAAATTGCTGGTGATCAATGTGGATGAGACTGATTTTAACAATCCGGAAAATCTGAGTATTGTTATCGATAAAGTAAACGCCGACCTGCACGGCCTCTTTTAACAGTTCAACTAATCTTTTTTAATGGCAGTTCTTGGAATTATACCCGCACGCTATGCTTCAACCCGTTTTCCGGGAAAACCCCTCGCGCGGATTAATGGCAAGTCGATGATCCGGAGAGTTTACGAGCAGTGTCTGCTTGCCGGAAAACCGGACAAAATAGTTGTTGCCACAGATGACGAGCGTATTTTCAACCAGGTGCAGGAATTTGGCGGAGAAGTGGTGATGACCGAAGAAGAACATCAGAACGGAACTTCAAGATGTGTCGAAGCATTAAGCATCATTGAAGAGAAAACCGGTAAATCATTTGATTTTATTATCAACATTCAGGGTGACGAGCCGTTTATCAATCCTCTGCAAATTGACAAAGTGGCAAGTTTGCTCGAGAAAACACCAGTGCAGATAGCAACCCTGGGAAAGAAAATTGACAAAAAGGAAGATCTGTTTGATCCCAATGTGGTTAAACTGGTCACAAACAAAGATCATAAAGCTCTATATTTCAGCAGGCAACCCATACCTCATGTAAGAGAAGCTGAAATGGATCAGTGGCTCGAAAAAGCTGACTTTTATAAACACATAGGTATCTATGGTTACAAGCGGGATGTATTGACGGAGATTGTTGCTTTGCCGCCCGGCAAGCTCGAAGTTGCTGAACGCTTGGAGCAGCTCAAGTGGATGGAAAACGGGTATGATATATTCGTCGATTACACAGATTTTGACAGTTTTTCTGTGGATACGCCGGATGACTTATTAAAATTTACGAACAAACCTTGATAATAAGTGGATGAATTCCTAATTTAGCGGGTTCTGAAATCAAAAGGAATACCGTGGATATAGCCGGCTACATAAGCGACTTATTATATGAACAGGAGTGTGTTGTTCTACCGGGACTTGGCGGGTTCATTACCAACGATAAGTCGGCAACGGTTAACAGGATTACCCACCGCTTCTCACCTCCTTCACGAAAGATTATTTTCAATACGCATCTGAGTGCAAATGACGGATTGTTGATTAATCATGTAGCGCAGACAGAAGGCCTTGCGTACACTGAAGCCCGGCAGTACATAGATGGATTTACCGAATCTTGTAAGCAGCAGTTGGAGGAAGGAAAGCGTTTGACGTTTAAAAAAATAGGTGTCTTATATAAAAACTCTGAAGGTCATATCGTTTTTGAACAAAACGAAGAAATTAATTACAACCCGGCTGCTTTTGGGTTAAGCAGCTTCTATTCGCCGGCAATCGACAGGGGATCAGATGAAGAAAGGCTGAAAGGAATTATCGAACCCTTGTTCACCGGTAAGTTGAAACCCAAAGACCGCAAAGAAGGAGTACAAAAAACCGGTGTCCGAAAAGAATACCGTCCGGGTGTAACGGCGCTGATTCTATTCTTGGTGCTGCTGGTTGTGGGTGGCGGCCTTACATTGACGGAAAATGCCAGGTCTTATTGGCAAAATTATACAGCCTTAGTTCCTGTTTTTAATTCGGAAGCATTGCCATCGCAAACCGATTACAACACAAAGTTTATTCCTTCAGAAGCACCGGCCGGGGTAGCAGTTGAAGAGATCGAAGTAACTTCAGAAAGCACAGAAGAAATGTCTTCTGAGAAACTTCCGGAAATAGTTGATATCATCGAAGCTGTTGTTGACGAAGAACCGGAGAAGCCGACAGAAATAATAACAAACGACCATCAAGTGCCGGACATACAACCAACTGTAGGATCATACATGATCATAACAGGGTCGTTTTCAAAAGAAAAAAATGCAGCCAGGCTTGTCGAAAAATTGCGGCACAGTGGTATCAAAGCATTGATTGCCGATACAAGCAGCAATGGAATGTACCGGGTTGCTTATGCATCGTTTGCAACGATGAAAGAGGCACAGGAGATGCTTTACGCCGTAAGAAATGAGCAGTTTCCTGATGCCTGGATCCTAAAGAAAAAGTAATTTCCATAACAAGCTTCTGTAACGTGGGGAATAAAAATAAGCTACAGCGTTTTGCCGAAAACCTGACTTTTGATAATCTTTTCCAGTTATCCTACAATGAGGTGAAAAGCGGTTTCCATCTGAAAGGCAAATGGGCAGCGGATTTTTTTAAAAACGATCATCCTATAATATTGGAACTGGGTTGTGGTAAAGGTGAATATACCGTTGGTTTGGCGCGAAACAACCCTGATAAGAATTATATCGGGGTGGATATAAAAGGAGCCCGTTTGTGGCGAGGACTGAAAACTGCCAGCGAAGAAAATCTGATGAATGTGGCTTTTATCAGGGCTAGGATTAATTTGATCGAATATTATTTTGGCCCGGATGAAGTTTCAGAAATATGGATCACATTCCCTGATCCTCATCCCCGTGAAACAAAAGAAAGGAAACGGCTGACTTCGCCGCAATTCCTTAAACGGTACCGGAAACTGGTCAATAAAGACGGTATGGTACAGCTGAAAACCGATAATATTATTGTGTTTGATTATACACTGGATGTGATCAGGGAAGAGAAGTTGGAATTACTTTATTCGTCTGAGGATGTTTACGGTGATGGGCTCCGCAATGAAGTGGCACAAATTCAAACCTTTTACGAACAAAAATGGCTAGAACACGGAACAAAAATCAAATATCTTAAATTCAGTTTATACCGTAAATATGAATGACCAGGGATTTTTTCAAAAGGTTTACAGTGTTGTAAAACAAGTTCCTTACGGC
>DGOT01000211.1 GCA_002389465.1 Bacteroidales bacterium UBA4459
ACATCGCTCAAAAAAGACGAATACGTTACCGAATGCTCCGACATTGACGATATTATCGTTTTCCTGGCCGATGGCACTTACATCGTCACTAAAGTGTCGCCGAAGACGTTTGTAGGCAAAAATATCATCCACATCGATGTATTTAAAAAGAACGATGACCGTACCATTTACAATGTGATCTACCGCGATGGACGGAAAGGGCACGTTTTTGTGAAACGCTGTGCCGTGAAGGGCGTTACGCGCGACAAAGAATATAACCTGACCCAGGGGAGAGATGGCTCGAAGGTGCTGTATTTTACAGCCAACCCCAATGGCGAGGCAGAAATCATCAAAGTATACCTGAGGCCAAAACCTAAAATGAAAAAAACCGGCTTCGACTTCGACTTCAGTACACTGGCAATCAAGGGTAGAGGTTCGCGGGGAAACATCCTGTCGAAAACACCTGTAAAAAACATTGTTCAGCGCGAAGAGGGAGTTTCCACACTCGGTGCCATCAATATCTGGTACGATGATACGGTAAAACGACTGAATACCGATGAGCGTGGTCAGTTTGTGGGGGCATTTATGGCAGATGATAAAATTCTGACCATCCTCTCCACCGGCGAGTTCAAAATTACCAGCTATGACCTCTCCACCCATTTCGACAACGAGATGGTCCACCTGCGCAAACTGGAAGAGACCGAAGTGATTACGGCCGTCTATTTTGACGGGGAGCAGGAAAAGTACTATGTAAAACGCTTCCAACTGAACGGCGATCTTGCGCTCAACAGAAAATATAACTTTATCAGCGAAAGTTCCGGTTCAAAACTGATCGGATACTCATTTGATCATCTGCCGCGTGTCGAAGTGGAGATCAAGCCGAAGGTGGGTAATGAAATCGAATACGAAGTGGTTCCACTGGCTGATTTTATTGCCGTGAAGGGGTATAAAGCCAAAGGAAAACGCCTGAGCAACAAAGATGTTCGGAAGCTTAAGTTTATCGACCCGCTGCCCTACACGCCTCCTGTTGAGGAAATTGAAGATACGGATGACGTTGTTGGAGAGGATAGTGCACCGGAGCCTAAGGAAACTGAACCTGCCAAGCCTGAAGAACCTTCCGATAAAAAGGAACCTCCGCCAACAGAAGAGGAGCCTCCTCAACTGGAATTGGGGTTTTAATACGGAAAGCATTTCTTTACCCTCATTATTTGCCGAATTATGTTTGGAGAAACGGAAATTCATTATATTTGACCATATCGTTTCTTTGGGTTGTTTTCGGTCTTGTTGATGAGAGACCTGAAGCGTGCTGAAGAAAAATTATTAGCTTAAATTTCATTTGATTTATGATTTTTAAAAAAGACGAAAAACCGTATAAGTTCAAAAGTTTGCGAACCTATGCCTGGGACCGGGTAATGAATAACATCAGGCATTACAGGAGAGTGTTCGACCGGAATGAGATCAATTATCTGAGTGTGGCTCTGGAGTTCTACAATAAGTGGTTCGACGAAAAAGACTGGAAGGCGAAGATCAGGTGGGAAGCATATACGCTTGACGGAGATAAAAAAACCAAACAACATTGTTCCGAAGAAGAAGAATATACCATCTCGAAAGACGAAAATACTGTCCTCTGCTCTTTTGGCTGGGGCAATAAAATTTACGGCAAAGGTTGGGCAAAAGGCAATTATCTGTGGGAAGTATACGTAAATGACGAACTGGTGGCAACCACACGGTTTCACATCGAAGATGTAGGAAGGGTAACACCCGGAAACAATCCATACTTTGAAGTGGTATCTCTAAAGACATATGAAGCTCTCAATAGTGACCTGGAAGAAGATCAGCGGGTTTATCTGAAACAGTTCAGTAAAAAAGATACCCGCTACGTTATGACGGAATTTAAGTTCGCCAACAAACTGGAAGAAGAGTGGTTGTGTGAGCTTTTTTTCAATTATTACGATGATACGGGACTCCTTGTCGGTACGGCGGATAACTTTGGTTATGTAACACCTGATCTGGGTCCGGGAGAAACATTCCCTTTTGTTGGTGGGTGGGGAACAGTCGATGGCAATTCGTGGATCAAAGATAATTACCGTATTGAGGTGGTCTTTATGGATAACGTGGTGGCGATGATCCCCTTCTGTGTGGGTGATAAGAATATTGGACGGGTGAGCGATTATGAGGCGCTTATCAATGAAGATGTGACTGAATTCTACGGTAAGGTTAATATTTCCGAAAGGGATATACCTAAGGACAAAGATAGTTCGGCAGACGAGCCAACCGGTGAAGGTGAAAAAGATACAGGCACGGAAACAAACAATACGGAAAAGAATAAGAATGATGTTGAAATTGTTATTGACGACCGGCCACTGGAAGAGATCCTGGCGGAACTGGATGAGCTGATCGGCCTGAAAGAGATAAAAAATAAGATCAGGGAGTATATTGATTATGTACTCTATTTGCAATACCGCGAAGAGAAGGGGTTTAAAGAAGAGGAAGAGATCAACCTGCACAGTGTGTTCACAGGTAATCCCGGCACAGGAAAGACTACGGTTGTTAAATTACTGGGCAAGATTTACCATGCGATAGGCCTGCTCTCCAAAGGGCATGTGGTTGAGGTGGAAAGCAGCGACCTGGTGTCGGGCTATGTCCGTCAGACGGGAAAAGAGACCAAAGTGGCCATTGAGAAAGCCCGCGGCGGCATTCTGTTTATCGATGAGGCATATATGCTGTACAAAGAGGGGGGAGGGAATGATTTCGGCCCTGAAGCCATCGCTGCCCTTATCAAGGAGATGAGCGACGGCCCCGGTGATATTGCCATTATGATGGCGGGTTACCCGAAAGAGATGGAAATGATGATCAATTCCAACCCGGGCCTCAGATCGCGTATCCGCAACCATTACCACTTTGACGATTATACACCTAATGAACTGGTGGAAATAACCAAATTTGCGGCCCGTAAGAAGAATGTTGTCCTGACGAAGGGAGCCCTGGGGAAGCTGAATAAGATCATTACCGAAGCCTTCCGCAAACGCGACCGTACGTTTGGCAATGCCCGCCTGGTACTCTCACTGGTGGACGAAGCAAAAATAAACCTCGGCATCCGCATTGTACATGAATACGATCCGGCAGATCTGACAAAAAAAATGCTGGAAACAGTCGAAGCAGGTGATATAGAAGACCTGACAGCAGGGAAGATAAGTGAGCGGCTGAAACTTGACGTGGACGAAACTCTGCTGAAAGAGGCGCTGGCAGAACTGGACAACCTTATCGGCTTGTCGCAGATAAAGCAGGAAGTGCGCGAACTGGTGCGCCTGGCAAAATATTACCGCGAAATGGACCGTGACCTGCTGAAGGCTTTCTCGATGCATTCATTGTTTATTGGAAATCCGGGAACAGGAAAAACGACGGTGGCGCGGATCATGGGAAAGATATACAAGGCGCTGGGGCTGCTGGAAAGAGGCCATCTGATCGATGCCGATGGCAGCGACCTGATAGCAGGCTGGGTAGGGCAGACAGCCATCAAAACAAAAGACCTGGTGAAACGGGCCATGGGCGGTGTGCTGTTCATCGACGAGGCGTATGCGATCACCGAGGGTGGAGGAGCTGCCGGCGGGGGTGCCGATTTTGGTAAGAAAGCCATCGCAGCCCTGATTAAGGAGATGGAAGACCACCGCGGTGAGTTTTCTGTGATCGCCGCCGGATATACCGACAACATGAAGCGGTTCGTAGAGTCGAACCCCGGCGTGAAATCACGGTTCGATAAGACTTTCCATTTTGAAGATTTTACTGAAAAAGAGCTGTGGGAGATCGCCGTGATCATGCTGGCACAGAAAGGGCTGACAGCCGATGCTGGCGCCGAGGCTCATGTAAAAAAATACATCGCCCACCTGTTTGCTGGCAGGAACAAATTCTTCGGTAATGCCCGGTCGATCAGGAAGATTGCAGAAAAGGCCTTCCGTAACCAGGAGCTGCGCATGGCTTCGCTGAAGAAAAGCGA
>DGOT01000073.1:0-135 GCA_002389465.1 Bacteroidales bacterium UBA4459
CCGGACCATATCTGTAAAGTCCTCTATACTATCATTCACACAATTTATAGAATGCCCAAGATTTGCATAAGTGATTCCTACTGTCATTATGGAATTCAAGGGATAAAAAGGAGCCCTGCTTACAATGTTGTTATG
>DGOT01000073.1:229-4612 GCA_002389465.1 Bacteroidales bacterium UBA4459
GAAGGCCAGGAACCGACAGTGATATTCACAAAAACATCAGGATTGTGTTTTCTCAGATTCTTGATCAGTCGGGCCCCGGCTTCCATATCCGGCAGGTATTCCGGTTCAGAGCCTCCAAAACCATCGAATTTAAAATAGTTAATCCCATAATTATCAAGCATATCAATGGCCCTTTCCAGAAAACGGCTGTAATAATTAGGGCCAGCCAAACTCAGGCCTCTATAATTTGTTTCGAGCCCTTCACGCTTTGCTGATTCAAGCCTGCGCCTTTTATTTTCCAGGTATCCGCCAAAGGGCGACATCCAGACTCCGATCCCTGAATTGTATTCCCTGCACAGGGCTGCCTGCGGGGCGAAACCATCGGGAAATTTTACCGGGTCAAAATACCAGACACTATCCAGGTCGTCCCATCCATCGTCGAAAACAAATGCGTGAAGCTTCACATCGTATGGCTCAATAAGTTTTGTATTCCAGGCGTGCATTCTCTCAATCAACTGTTCGGAGGTAAAGCTGGCAGCTCCAGCACCGATACCGGTAATATCCCACCAGCAGTTATAGTGCAAAAACTGTTTGTAAGGGCGTGCCNNATGACCGACCATTCTGACACGGTTTTTCCGGGTACTAAATAATCTTCCCGCTTTACAAAAAAGTTTAATAGCCCGTCTGTTTTTCTATATAAATGGAGACGTCCGCTCGCTTTTTCCTCATTCTGGACATCCACATGGATCTGATATGTATTCTCAGTTGAATAATTTTCCAGCCGCAGATGATAAAGATTACTCCCGTCATGCCCATTCAGTGGATGTTGATCAGCACTCAGGATTTTCCCGTTAGCCGATAACTGTACTCTTGACACATTGAACTCTTGCGGGCCTCCACCATGCTCAATAGCAATTACATAATCCCCAGCCTGACTGATCATGTCTGAAATGTCAATTGCCCCGGACCCAAGGCCCCCTATTATTCTGGACAGCAATGCTTTGCTATGTGCAATGGGATGTTCCAGGCCGAAGAAAAAGTTTTCATATGTGATTGGTGAACCCAGCACTGAACCGGCATAGGAAGCACCCTCCAGTATTCCGTCAAAGAAAATCACTTTACTGATTTTTAACGGTTTATTTATTGGTTTTACTTCTATGTTCTGTCGAATATAGTTTGAGCCCTCTCTCAACTGTGCCGTCCATGTAATGGAGATTCTATTATTCTTTTCAAGAAATACTCCGGAAATCTCCTTTCCGGGGAAACGGAGCGATTTTGTGGGCAGGCTGTCTGTTGCCTGCAGGGTAATTATCTGCAATTCCCCTTTTAGTTTGAAATCGTGATTGGTAAGTTGCCTCCCATCGGACATCTCTATGGCAAACAGTGTAATATCCTCAACGCTGACAACCGTATTATCATACTTGTTGGTAAGCTCTTTGAGTACGATGGAATTGTTCTTCAGCATCCAGATTGCACTCAATGCATCGTTATGCAGGACCAGATCATCATTATTAATCTCAATTTCAGCTTTGCCGGGGTATTGTCCGGGGAAAAAATCTGTTTCTGTAGTTTCCTTTACTCTAGTACATGCTAATTGACAGAGTACCAAAAGAATAATGGATGAATAGATTATTAAATGATATGTGCGCATAATATTTACTGTTTTTGAAACGGTTTCTTTTATAATAGGGGTAAAGTAAGTCGCATCCCTTTAGCCACTCCCTGAATGGTAGCGTTTAATTCTGATTGGTCTCCCTCCTCGAGTAGAGCCGCCTTTAAATCTGAGGCTACCGCATTGCTCCAGGTGGTGTACAAGATACTCACATGTTCTGGTTATCTTTATTTTAAATTTAGGGATCAGCTGTATTATTTTATCTTTCGAGTGAAGGAGAGGCCAGTAAGCCGGACAGGGTGTTCAATATGGATACATATCATACAATTTTTTAATAAAAGATGAGAATACATATGAAAAAAGTGTTGCTTCTAATCGCAGTTTTTTATTCCGTTTCTGTTTCAGGATTCGCCCAGATAAATGACTCCCTTCACAATGAGAAAATGGAGTGGTTCAAAGACGCCAAGCTGGGAATATTTATTCACTGGGGAATCTATTCAGTCCACGGCATTGATGAATCCTGGTCATTCTTTAACAACTACATTTCACATGATGACTACTTGAAACAGCTGGATGGTTTTACAGCAGATCGTTACGAACCGGATCATTGGGCGGAAATGATTCATAACAGTGGTGCAAAATATGCTGTGATCACCTCAAAGCATCATGACGGTTTTGCACTCTGGAATACGGACTATGGCAACTTAAATGCAGTGAAACATGCTGCCGCCGGAAGGGATGTACTTACCCCTTTTATAGATGGCATACGCAAGCGGGGATTAAAAGTGGGAATCTACTTTTCATTGCCTGATTGGTCCTATGGAGATTATACCCATCACACAAAGACTATCACCCGATACAAACCAGAGAAGGAACCCGACCGCTGGGGAAAATTTCTCGACTATTACCAGGGGCAGCTCAGTGAACTATCGGAAGATTATAATCCTGATTTGTGGTGGTTTGACGGGGACTGGGAACACAGTGGCGAGGAGTGGCAGGTTGATAAGGTCCGTTCAATGCTGCTAAAGAAAAATCCGAGTGTTATCCTGAATTCACGATTGCGGGGAAAAGGTGATTACGAAACTCCCGAACAGGGACCTCCGGTAGTGCGCCCTGCTGCAAAATACTGGGAGCTGTGCCTGACGATGAATGATTCCTGGGGATACCAGCACAATGATACCAATTATAAAACTCCGCAGCAGATCATAGATATATTTGCCGACTGCATCAGCAAAGGTGGGAATCTGTTGCTGGATATAGGTCCGAAAGCCGACGGGACAATTCCCGAGGAGCAGGAGCATATTTTGAAGGAACTTGGCAGATGGACGGATAAACATAAAGAGGCAATCTATGGAACAGAGCGTGGGATCCCGTATGATCATTTTTACGGTCCGACGGCACTTTCAAAAGACAGTACCATACTCTATCTGTTTGTCAAAGGTAATGCGAACGGTCAGCTTACCCTGAAGGGGATCTCAAATAAGATCAACAGGATCTGGGTGGTTGGAAACGGTACCAAGTTGAATCACCAGGTCATAAGCAAGGTTTTCTGGAACAGGTATCCCGGTTTGGTATATATCGACCTGCCTGAACACCTGCTCGATCAATACTGTACTGTTTTAGCTGTTCTGCTCGATGGTCCGGTGGATCTATACAGGGAGGCCACCGGTGCAATTGAAGCTAATTAATTCGGTCTCTTCGATACTTGCTGGGAGTCATACCAATCCACCTGGAAAAAGTGGAAGAAAAATGTTGGGAAGAATAAAACCCACAATCCAGGGCAATGTTGGTCAGGCTCATTGAGGTATTTATAAGTTGCTTTTTTGCTTTTTCCAGGCGCAGGTAAATGATATAATTGGCCGGGGTATATCCCGAGCACTCTTTTACAAGGTGTGTGAGGGTGGTAATTCCTAAATCGGTCATTTGAGATAGATCACATAAAGTCCATTTTTTTGTAATGTTGGCATTGATCAAATCATCAAATTTATTAAACCAGTTCTTGTTTTCTTCTATTCGGTTTTCTTTGCTTTGAATAATTCGGACAGTGCTAATGAGGAATTCTTCAACCAGATTACTTACCCGTTGGAAATAGCCGAATTTTTCATTTTCAATTTCATGACGTAAGCCTTCAAAAAGGATTTTAAGAGCTTGTGCTTTCTGAATGATATGTTTCGAATTCTTAGACAGAGTACTGCCGATTAATTTGTTCTCTGCAGATGAAAAACGGGACCAATCTCCTAAATAAAATGATCCGTCTTCCATGAATAGTTCAGGCTTTATTACAATCCAGTAAATTTCACCTAAGTCCACTACATCACGTGGACTGCCATGTTGTTGCCATGGGCAGGTCACAAATCCGTTCCCCGGGAAAAGGAGGTAATTTTTATCACCCACCACCCATTCATACCTTCCTTTGGTTACATAACAAAATTCTATGCCTTCATTATAGTGTAACCTAAGTGGCTTCTGGCGAATGTCTTTGTACTCTTCAAAACCAAAATCGTTGATAACACTAAACTCCTTCAGTATTTCCGATTCTGATGCATCGGGATCTGTTTTAGAATAGAAAAAATGCATGATTTTATAAAATCTTTCAGCATAAAATTATAGTAGATACTTATATTGTAAAAATATATCTTTATAAGTTACATCACATAGATTATTTGGGCGATCGAGGAATTTGATTAACCAAACGATCTTCTAAATCAAAATGCCATGAGCAAAATACGAAGCCTGATTGCAATATTTCTGTTTCTGACCATTTCGCTCAGCGCACAAGAAGACGATTTTCT
>DGOT01000073.1:4643-4818 GCA_002389465.1 Bacteroidales bacterium UBA4459
TCCTACCACAGCCTGAGGAACGATATTAATGATGGATTGATTACCAGGGCGAACGATGGCTCAATGGAAATAGAATGGCAGACACAGGCAATCCCCAACTATTTTGTAGCTGACGGGGCCAGGTTTGTATGGCTTGCAAATATTGACAACAATGGTAAAGTAAATTTCGATGTTT
>DGOT01000251.1:0-2652 GCA_002389465.1 Bacteroidales bacterium UBA4459
GCATCTGCCCGTACAGGCTTAAATTCGTCATCATTTCACTCGTTCTTTGCCTCCCGATACGTTTCTGTAGATAAAGCGGGAATAAGCCTGTATTTACATCTAAATTATCCGTATAAGATATACGCAAACTATCAGACATCATATTCAGGGCATTCATATCCATGAGGAATGTCAGTGACAGTACCGTATTTATGTATGTGGAGTCGGGAATGATCAGATGCCGGAACGTACCGGCGGCATTCCATTTCAATACGTTGAAGTTCAGGCCAAGATCGAGTATTCCGTCACCTTCCAGGATGCAGCGTTCGTTATTCAATGCTACAAGATTATCTGTAAGCACCCCGTTCTTCAGCCGGCGTGCCGAACTCACCCTGAACATATTTTTATCCACATCATAATCTATCTGCCCACTGGCCTGTATCAGCACAATGTCGGCCGAATCCTTTTTAGCCTGCAAGACCATCGGATAGAAATTCTTTTCCCGCTCTGAGTATGCCAGTCCGAAACGCGCCTTCCTGCCCTTCATATCGTGCGTTGTATCGGTCATGCTAAAAAATAAATGCGCCGGATCGAGGTACTGGTCAAAAGCCACCCAGTTATCCACCAGCCCGATACACTCTTCGTTAATTTTATAGCCCCCTGTAAACCGGTAATTCTTTTTATCCGAAACGAGTGCTACCTGTCCTGAGAAGAAATATTCAGGACTCAGGAAGAATATATCTTCCGGCCTTATATCGCCATAACCCACTGTCCTGCCCAGGTTATCCGCCGAAATACTGCTTAAAAATATAGGTTGCTCGGTACCCATACGGTCGGTATAATCAACATAACCGCTGGCCATGAACTGGTGCCTGCTGAATATATTTACTTCGGCATCGTACATGTGATGGTATTTCGTAATTGTATCGGTAATAACAGATGCACTCAGCAGAGGTGCCATCTGCGCGTCACGCCTGATCTTCACCGCTTCATTACCGGGGAAAACAACGGCATCAGCCACCCTGATCAACTTCACGCCTTCTGCATCAATAGTGTAACTGCTCAGATTATACGAAGCCTTTCCGGCAAAAAACCGCAACGAATCCTGTCCGGGATGCACCGAAATGAACTCAGGACCCTGATAGGGAGCGTCTATCAACTCCTCATTTGTAAGTTTGCCGAGTTGCTCCATATCGGCACTTAAAGCACTCCTCAGTTCAAGGCGGTTCTCGTCCATGATCCATTTCACTTCATCCAGCGTGGCCACATATTTATTAAATGGAAACTCAAGGAAAGCATGCTCCGAGAGGTTGTCAAACCACCCCTCTTGCTGTTGGAAGTCGATACGTGCAAAGTAATCTTTCGCCCTGAAAACGATCGTATCATTGCCTTTTAACCGCAAGTAAAAGTCTGCCGAATCTGCCGTTAACTCACTGTATTTAAAATTGATATCGTTCGAGATAATTTCGGACTGATCAAAAAAGAAAGAACCTTGACCCTTTAGATCTTCGGGTGATAATTGGATATCCCCTTCCAGCACTGGTTCATGATACAGTTGAAACGGGTCGTAAATTTGATTAACGGCCATGAGGTTTGTATCCACTACCCAGTGAATATCTACACTGTCGCCTTGTAAATACGGGAAGTCATATACATCAGGACTCTCGTCGAGCACAAAATAGTGACCAATACCCGTAAGAGAATCCGGGTAGAACAGGAACCTGTCCGAGGAAGTTGTTGCCGACAAATATTTGAGGGTTCCGTCTCCCTCAAACCCATTATTGCTTAAGCGTACAACAGAAGAGAAATTTGCTTTGCCATCGTATATTTTATAACCTTCGGCCGGGGTCAGGTGCTCAAACCCCAGCGAATAATCATCGGTAACAACCAAAGGTTCATATATTGTCGGAAAAATACCGGCAGAAGACAGGGCTCCTTCAAAAGCCAGCCCTTGGGTAGTAAATGTAGATAAGCTGTCGAATATAAAAGGCTCTACCCGGTAATAAAAACTTTCGGGATACAGGGTGCTGTCCTGGATACTGCGTTTGTTAAAATAGACATAACTCTCCTCATTGCTCACAAAGATGGGGTATTGCGCCATACCTCTGAGCCCCGATTTATTGTACGGATCATCGACATATATACTTCCATTTAGTACCGTCAGTACATTCTTCACTTTCACCAGCGAATCGGTACCGGCTGTCAGTTCTCTGGCTTTCACCATAAACGAAAGGGAGTCGATATAGCTCAGTTTCAGCATAAAGCTGTCGTAAACGAATAAACTGTTCTGCGCATAAAAATCGAACAGTCCGGCATGCACACGTCCGTCAAAGGTAAAGTTGCGGTTCTTCCTGAACGATATGGTTTTGTCGAACGGGTAAATGTACACTTCCTGCGAGTCGCTGATATACACTTCGGGAACACCGAACACGTCTAGGCTCAGGTCTCTAAGATCAATCAACGCATTTGGTTTGGCAAATACTTTTGATTTAAGGCGGATCACATCATAATCGGCCCGGCCTGACTTAGCGTCCAGAAAATCGAACATCCGCTGCTCAATCTCTGCTGTTTTCGTTTTGCTGTCGTAGATGATAAAACCTTTCCGTTCCAGCATAATCAATAATGCCTCAACCTGCTCTCTCGGTTTACGCATAAACTGGGCTAATGCATTCA
>DGOT01000251.1:2705-10257 GCA_002389465.1 Bacteroidales bacterium UBA4459
CCCTGGAGTTTATAAAATTCCTTCTGCGAGAAAAAATTGTTGGAGATAAACGAAGCTTCATTGTTTTGGTTGACGCCTTTCATGTTTTTAAAATACATCTGCGTACTGTCCACGTTCCAGTACAAAGCCTCAGAGTAAATAAGCAATTGGTGGTATGTATCGATGAACGGAGGCATCTCTGTACCCACAGCGTCATTGTACAACATCATTTTGTTATCACCCGTAGTAAATCTCAAATGTATCTCCGGATGAAACAGCGAATCTTTCTCAAAATAAAACGATGCCCGGGCTCCTGTTGTTTCTACCTTCTTATCTTCCAGCCAGAATTTTTCAGCCTTTACCCGTCCAAAGACTGTGTCGTTATGATAGAAAATCACCTCGGCATCAGCATCTGACTTCCCCAAACCATAAAGCCGCAATCCCTGTAATTCAACACCACCCAAATAATCAATATCCGGGTAAATATTTTTCAGTTCAAAGTTGTCGAGATAAGCATCGAATCGCGGATAGGACGTTTTTGGTCCGGGAGGCCCTGCCTTTATTTTTTCAGTAAGCTTCCCTAACACAGGATGTTCGAAAAAACGTTTGTAATGCAAAATAACCGAGTCGGCCGTGTACGCATTTTTTTGCAGATCAATAGTATAATGACCGAAATCGGCAGAAATATTCCCACCGGCTTCATCGCCAAAGCGACTCCAGTCGAGTATTCCTTCTTCCCCCTGCCACGCCTTTGATGCGTAGTTGAAAAACCCGCTCGTTCCGACAATGACCGAGCTGTCTTTTTTTGAGGCACATACAAGGTCAAGTTGTTTAAACCGGATGATAAGTGTGGTATCCAGATCAAACGTGAAATCCGCCCTGCGGTAATACCACGAAAAAGCGCCCCTGGCGTGCAGTTTCTGCTCTTCGAAGAAAACACGTGTGAAGTCAAGCAACTTTCCGAAAGGCGCCGATTGTTTTACCGTTAACAATTCTTCGGCATACACATGCCAGGCAATAACAGCATCGGAGGATAGCCGCGACTCTCCCAATACGGTCAGGGCGTAAATATATTTATACAAATACGGAAATGCCTTCATCTTCCGGGCACGCATGATTTCAACCAGTTTTCTGACCTCCGCTCTGTCCTCCACAGAAAATCTGTCAACACTCCAGGAAGGGAAAAACCTGTCCAGAAGAGCTTCCGCTTTCTTTTTATTGATATCCGACGGGGTGTTCAGCAAAATTGCCGACACCTGATAAAAAAACTCCTGGTTATCGGTCGATAAGGGCTCCTGGTCCTGGGCTTCAACAACATTTTGCATTGCCGGCAAAGTGAATATCAACAGCATCACCATGTTTCTCAGCAGTAAAAAAAACTTTTGCAAACGTGTTCCTCTCATCCGGTTAACCAGTTACTTTTTAATAAACGTGGCAGCTACCCAATTGTTTTTAGTTTTATGAAAAGAGTAGGCTAATCCATTTACCTCCGCCTTATTATGAATGTCTTCCAGGTCATTTTCGTAAAATCCACTGAAAATAATGCGCCCTCCTTTCTCCAGCACACGGGCATAAGCAGGAATGGTTTCCAGAAGCACATTTTTATTGATATTGGCAAGTATCAACCCAAAGGTCTCTTCACCCAACAGATGCTCATCCCCCAATGCCACAGTTATATTGTCAATATTATTCAGCCCACAATTTTCGAGGGTATTGGTATAGGCCCATTCGTCGTTATCAATAGCTGTAATATGCGCCGCACCTTTCATGGAAGCCAGGATGGCCAAAACTCCCGTGCCACATCCCATATCAAGTACCTTTTTTCCCCGGACGTCTTCATCCAGCAGCATATCAATAATCAGTGCCGTTGTTTCGTGGTGTGCCGTGCCAAACGACATTTTTGGCTGAATGACAATATCGTAGGCCAGTTCGTTATTCGCCGGATGGAACGGAGCTCTGATTCCACAATTGCGGATGCATACCGGCTCGTAATTACTTTCCCATACAGCGTTCCAGTTTTGCTCTTTAATTGAATTGACGGTTATTACTTCAAGATGTTCCCGCAGATAATCACTCTCTTTTAGCAGCTGATCCGAAAAATCTTTTTCCGGAATATAGGCCAGCAGACGATCCTCTTCTTCCGTAAAGCTTTCAAAGCCAAGCGCCGCTAACTCGGCGATCAATATCTCAAGCTCTTCGGTGTCAACAGGTTTTTTACAAATTAGTTCCGTGTAATTCATAGCTACTAAAAACTATTGGCTATCGTTAAGAAATCTTCGGCCTTCAGCGAAGCCCCCCCGATCAAACCTCCATCGACATCTGCCTGGGAAAACAGTTCCTTTGCATTGGCAGCGTTGCAACTTCCGCCGTAAAGAATAGTCGTACTTTCTGCTGCTTCTTCACCGTATTTATTTTTGATCACCTTTCTGATGAATGCATGCATCTCCTGCGCCTGTGCCGGAGTAGCCGTAACGCCGGTACCGATGGCCCATACCGGTTCGTATGCCAGTACAATGTTGGAAAATTCATCTTCCGACAAATGGAACAAGCTTTCTTTAATCTGTTGTTCGACAATATCAAAATGAATGTTTTTTTCTCTTTCTTCCAGCACTTCGCCACAGCAATAAATCGTGATGATCTCATGGTCCAGCAATCTGTTTACTTTGTTGGCCAGCATGTAATTGTCTTCGTGAAAATATTTTCGACGTTCACTATGTCCGACAATACAAAAATCTACATCCACCGAGTTGAGCATCGCCGCCGACACCTCGCCTGTATAAGCACCTTCATCGTGTTCGCTCACATTCTGCGCCCCCACAAAAAAGTCCGATTCATCGGCATAATCCGAAGCCATTTCAAGATACAGGGCTGGCGGACAGAGCACTACCTCACATTTTAATTGTTTGTCTTCCATCTCCGAAGCAATGGCTCCAATCAGCTCTTCCGCTTCGGCGAAATTTTTGTTCATCTTCCAGTTTCCTGCTACTATTTGTGTTCTCATCTTCAAAAATTTATGTTTAGAAAGAAATTCAAAAATAAAGATATATTCTGTACGGTGAACGCCCATTTACCACCATTGTGCCGAGACCATTTTACGACAAGCGCACCCGCGGGTCAAGTACGGTGTACAACAGGTCAACCAGAATGTTCACCACGATCAGTATGACAGAGATAAACAATACAGAACCCATGATCACGGGCAGGTCGTACTGGTCAAGGGCATCAACAATCACGACCCCAATCCCTTTCCAGTCGAACACATACTCCACAAACACGGCTCCAGCCATCAGGGAAGCAAACCAGCCTGTAATGGCCGTAAGTACAGGGTTCAAGGCATTTTTCAGTGCATGTTTCATGATTACTTTTCTCTTGCTTAATCCTTTGGCATAAGCCGTGCGGATGTAATCCTGCGACAGCACATCCAGCAACGAGCTGCGCGTGAGGCTCACCACAATTGCCAACGGCCTGATGCCGAGCGTGACAGCGGGAAGGATCAGATTTTTCAGGTTCAGATAAACCTCTCCCGTGTAATCGTCCACCGAATACAAACTCCCGAACATTTCCAAACCCGTATAATCGGCCAGCACGAAAGCAAAAAGCCAGGCAATGATAATGGCGGCAAAAAAAGATGGAACAGACATGCCCAGTGAAGAAAAGATGAGCAGAACCCTGTCGAGCCAACTGTCTTTATACAGCGCAGCAAAAACGCCCAGAAAAACACCGATCAACATAGCAATGACAATGGATGCCGTTGCTAATACCAGCGTTTTCGGAAAAGCTTCACCAATAATACTGGTCACGTCGCGTTTGCTTTGGTACGACTTTCTCAGATACGGTTCTTTAAACACCACCGCTGTGCTGCCCAGTTGAAACAGGGTGGCCGCATGCCCATATTTTTCAGGGTTCAGATACCAGAAACTGTTTTTATCTGTCGTATTATGAAAAGATACGAACGAGATATCATTTAAGAAATTAAGGTACTGTACGGTCAATGGTTTGTCCAGCCCCAGGTCTTTTTTAATAGCTTCTATCGATGACACATCGGAGCGCTGTCCCATCAGCATCTGCGCCGGATCACCTGGAAGGATATTGAATAAAAAGAATACAACAGTGATCACTCCCCACAAAACGAGGATTCCATACAACAGCCGTTTTATAATGAACCGGATCATTCTGACAATGCTTCCACTAGTACATTTTTCACTTCTTTTTTGTCCGGGAAGTCATTGAAGTGCCACTTTTTCAATACAGTGCCGTCGTGCAACAACATCAGGCCCGGATTGGAACGTATCATCGCTTTTAACTCAATATCATCGGCATAATAAACTTCATAATCGATAGAATACACCTGTTTATATTTTTCTACTAGTTCCTTAGCAGAACTGCTTAGTAAGACAAATGATATATCGTCATTATCCAGCGAGTGATATAACTCCGATGCTTTTATCATCCCACCTCCATTCGCTTGTTCCAGGTCATACGTAGTTAGCACAAGCTGATAATCGGGATTTTCTATAATACTTTGTGTTACATCATTTCCTTCTTCGTCTTCGATAAATAAAGTGTGCTTCCGAACCACGCCTGATTCGTCAAACCTCTGGTCCACAAACTCCCACTTTTTCAGCCAGATCGTATCGTTCCACGGGTAGTCCGGCGACAAGAACTCTTTTAGCTCTCCGGTTTCCTTGCTCCGGTAAGTAACATAAGTTTTCACATTTTCCTCGCCGGAGTTCTTCATGTTACTTCCCACTTTCCAGTCGCGAAAATCAAGCACAGGTAAATGGTTGTAATTGTAAAAAACAAACCACACAGATCCGCATGCCAGAAGGAACAGAAGAACGGTTTGGAGCCAGCCGGGCATTTTTACCGTTGTCTTCTTTTGCCAAAAGAATACAATGAACGCCAAGGTAACGAGTACGATATTTTTGTAAAATGTTACCCAATTGGACAGTTTTACAGCATCACCAAAGCAGCCGCAATCAGGTACGAGGTTATACCGTGCATCAAAATAAGTAACCACGGTGAAGAATAGCATAATCAGTAGAACGCCCCAGGCAACCAGTTTTTTTTGCAACTTGAGAAGTAAGGCCACTCCGATCAGAAACTCGACGGTAATAAGCAAAACTGTGAGTGTAAATGCCAGAGGATAAAGCCACTCCATACCGTAAGCAATCAGGTAATCTTCAACCCGGTAAGCAGTTCCCAACGGATCGACACCTTTTCCGAAAGAGGAAAAGATAAAAACCAGGCCGAGTACCATCCTGACGATCTTAATAAACACAGGTTCTTTTACTGCTTCTTGCTTATTCATTTTCTTTTTCGATGATTAGTTTAATCAGGGCAAATACAGCATAATTGATGATATCAAAATAATTGGCTTCCAGGCCTTCCGAAACAACTGTTTTCCCTTCGTTTTCTTCAATCTGCTTGATGCGTAACAGCTTCATCAGGATGATATCATCCAGCGAAGACACCCGCATATTCCGCCAGGCTTCATCGTAATCGTGGTTCTTATTCATCATCAGATCACATGCTTCGATCAGGTACCTCAAGTAGAGTTGCAAGGCTGTTTCATTCTCCATATCTGCTTCTTCAGCCACGCCTAACTCCAATTGTATAAGTGCCATAGCCGAATAATTTACGATACCTATAAACTCCGGCACAATGCCTTCATTCACTTTACGCTCACCTTTCTTCTGCAAGCTCCTGATGCGGTTGGCTTTGATGTATATCTGATCCGTCAGGCTGGGTACTCTAAGTATCCGCCAGGCAGAACCATAATCTTTCTGTTTGTTCTCAAAAACCTGCTGGCAGTGTCTGATTACTTCGTCGAATTGCTTTTTCGTATGCTGACTCATGCTTAATTTGTAACTTTGTTTTGCCTTTCAAATAACGGCTAAAATGAGCGATAAAGATACATCTTTTACAAAAAAAATAAGACCCATCGCATGTGGAAATAAAATCCTTGATTTTTCTACTCCGAAAATCATGGGTGTGCTGAACCTGACGCCTGATTCGTTTTACGATGGCGGCAAGTTCCATCAGGAAAGGATAAGGAAAGAGCAAACGGAAAAAATGTTGCACGAAGGAGCCGATATCATTGACATCGGAGCTGTTTCATCAAGGCCGGGAGCTGAATTGATTGAGGAACAGGAAGAGCAGAAAAGAATCATTCGACCGCTGCAGCGACTGGTTGCCGAGTTTCCGGAAGCAATTTTTTCGATCGACACGTTCAGGGCATCAGTAGCACGCGCGTGCATTGACAGCGGAGCCCACATCATCAACGATGTTTCGGGTGGTGCTTTTGATGAAAACATGTACGCCACAGTAGCTGAACTCCATGTTCCATACATACTGATGCACATGTACGGAACACCGGAAAATATGCAGCAATCACCGATCACAGAAAATATTACAGAGGTAATCCGACAGTATTTTACCGAAAAAGTAAGCACTTTAAGAAATGCCGGTGTGGAAGACATCATCCTCGATCCTGGTTTCGGATTCGGAAAAACACTGAAATGCAATTATGCGATACTGAGAAATCTGGAAGAGCAACGCATGGACAACTTGCCTTTACTTGCAGGTGTTTCAAGAAAGTCTATGATCAATAAAGTGATCAACACCAAGCCCTCGGAAGCATTGAACGGCACTACTGTGCTGAACACCATTGCTCTACTGAAGGGTGCCAATATCCTCCGCGTCCACGATGTGAAAGAAGCCAGAGAGGCTATAGACATCGTACGGTTTGCCAGAGAATTGGGGGAATGTGAATAGTTTGAAGTTTAAAGTCTAAAGTTTGAAGTTTTTTTATTCTTGGTCTTCTTCCCAAATGATTTTCCGGTTTGTATCCGCAGTCAATTTCCAGCTGTACAGCAAAGTTATACTAAGGATTTCCTTTATAACCTTACTTCACCCATACGTCATGGAGAGAGAAACCGTAGTCATAGGATTGATCCTTTAGTGGACCCGTATAATCTTTATCATTCCCTGCTAATTCGACTAATGAACCATCTGCATCTACAAACGTAGTTTGCCTGCACATTATTCCGGATAATAGCGATCCTCTTGCTTTGTCTATTGATTGAATTGGTTTGTATATAAAACTTTGATCCGTCTTTATTTGACTATACTTTAGCACATTATTAAAACTATAAAAGCTATCTTAAATAGATCGCAATCTTAATTTACGAGCTAAAACTTAAAAAAAAATGAAAACAAAGATAAAATTGATCACAACCACAATCTTTGCCACCATGTTTATTTCGATCATCAGCATGGCGCACATTGAGAACAGCGAAGAGGGATATATTGATGATATTCCTTTTAACACGTATGATATTGCCATGGAAGTTTCGTTTGAGAGGAACCTGGCCAATTTCACTTTCGAAGAAGAAGCCTACATAGATGACATCCCGTTCAATACGGAAGTTATTGCCAGCGATATTTGCTGCGACCGTGAGTTAAGGAAAACGTATGTATTAGAAGACGAGAGTTATATTGACGACATCCCTTTTGATACGGCCGAAATTGCAGGGCAGTTGATAATTGAAGAAGAGGCAACCCCGATGAC
>DGOT01000165.1:0-1955 GCA_002389465.1 Bacteroidales bacterium UBA4459
CTCAATCCATCGATAAACTGATCTCTGCTTATGATTTCTTTCACAGCGACAAGCAGAAAATGCAACTTATTTCGGAGCGTTTTCACATCTACCTGCTCCGTTTTGATGCGGTAAAAACAACCAACCGGCAGGTATTGTCCGAACTACGGTTACATCCCGAGGTGGTCAACGCCCAGAACAACCACTACGTTGACTTACGCGATGGCAACGAGCTGATTCCTGATGATACGCGTTTTGACGACCAGTGGTCGATGAAAAATACCGGACAAAACGGCGGCGTACCCGATGCGGATATTGATGCCACCGATGCCTGGGAAATCACCACCGGCGGCTTTACCGTTTTTGGCGACACCATCGTGGTGGCCGTTGTTGACGGGGGAGCCTATTTACCACACGACGACCTGGACTTTTGGAAAAACCATGCTGAAATTCCCGGTAACGATATTGACGATGACAACAATGGCTATGTGGACGACTACGATGGCTGGAACGCTTACCAGCACAACGGCAATGTGCCTACAACAAGTGCTCACGGCACGCATGTGTCCGGCATTATCGGTGCCATTGGAAATAACGGGCTGGGGGTGGCCGGTGTTAACTGGCAGGTGAAAATATTGCCTGTAGCCGCTTCTTCCACCACCGAATCATACGTTGTTGAGGGGTTAAGCTATGTGTATGTTGTACGGGAACAGTACGACTTAACCAACGGTGCTGAGGGCGCTTTTGTTGTGGCAGACAATTGTTCCTTCGGTGTGGATCACGGCCAGCCTGAAAACTTCCCCATCTGGGAAGCCATGTATGACTCACTTGGAAGGCTGGGCGTCATCAGCTGTGCTGCAACCGCCAATGCCAACTGGAATATTGATGAGGAGGGTGATGTGCCTACGGCCTTTACTACTGATTATATGATCAGTGTGACCAATACCACCAACCTGGATGCGAAGAGAACCAGTGCCGGGTACGGACTTACCACCATTGATCTGGGAGCACCCGGAAGCAGTATCCTTTCAACGATAACCAATAACACGTATGGGCTTAAAACCGGCACCTCCATGGCTACGCCGCATGTTACTGGAGCTGTGGCTTTTATGTATGCTGTTGCCGACACTTCGTTTATGAATTTCTATGAAAACAATCCCGGCGACGGTGCCTTATTGATTAAGGAATATATTTTAAACGGTGTGGACACCCTGCCGACACTGGTAGGGAAAACAGTTACAGGGGGCAGGCTTAATTTATACAAATCGGCATTGCTGATGTTAGAAAGGCCTGATCTGTCGGTTATTCCTGATTCAATATATGTGGCACTGCTCATCAACACAACAACTACCGACACCTTAACGGTTGCGAATACGGGCAGCGACACGCTCTATTATACGATCAGCATTCCGGATCAGCCCGGATGGATCAGCTTAAGCCAGACAGAAGGTATGCTGGTGGAATCGGCGTACGATGAAATTTTGGTTTCGTTTGACAACAACGGCCTCGATACGGGAGATTATCACTGCCAGATAGTTGTTGACGCGGGAGAGATAGGTGCTGATACCGTGCCGGTCACCCTTTTTGTTTACACGGATGTAGGCATCAGCGAACGGAACGATATTCTGTCAGAATTTCATGTATATCCGAACCCGTTCTCCTCAACAGTTATCTACCTGGATTTTTCTTCGGAAGAGAGCGGAAAGCTTGATTTGGACATCATGGATCCGGCCGGAAAGATCATAAGGCATCAGAAGCTAAATATCTCGCGCGGGACAAACCACCTGGCACTAAAGGACCTTCACATGGCCAGTGGTGTTTACTTCTACCGGCTGATGCTGCATGATAAAACGGTCCGATCGGGAAAACTAATAAGAAGATAGGAGTTATCGGCTTTTTTATCCCGATAGCTATCTGGAGCAAACCATAGAAAGTCTAAAAAGTCCCGGCAGGGATGAAATTCGGCTAGCCAGTGA
>DGOT01000165.1:2083-19426 GCA_002389465.1 Bacteroidales bacterium UBA4459
GTTTCGACCCGTACGGGACGGAATCTATTCTTTGATATCCTATTCAACCAATATTTAATGCCCAACGGCATAAATTATTCAGGTGCATCACCATAATTTACCGGTTTAAAAATATACCGTTTATCATAGGGCACCTGGAATTTCTCAAGAAAATCAAGGTATTCTTCCGCAAAAGCTCTTTTTCTATGGTGATCTTTCTGATTCCTGATGTATTCAATCACCCGGTCAACCTGGGATTTGCTGTAGGAGAATGCTCCATAACCTTCCTGCCACGAAAACCGTCCGTTAATAAATCCTTTTTGGTTGATCCATTTTGACGAATCGCCTTTGATATCCTGCATTAAATCAGATAAAGATTGTGTTGGCCGTATGCCAAAAAAAACATGTACATGATCTGGCATTCCATTAATTGCCAAAAGCTTGTGGCTATGGTTTTGGATGATACCTGTTATGTATTTATATAATTCTGTTTCCCATTCCTTTTTGATAATACAATCCCGGTTCTGAACAGAAAAAACAGCCTGGATGTGTATTTGAGTGTAGGTATTTGCCATAACAGATCGGGTTTATTTGTTTTCTCAAAAATAGAAAACAATCAGGTATCTATCTAATTCACACTTCTGAATATAGTAGTTGAATGCGTCACAAACATAAAAAAACAAGAGGGTTACCTATGCCTCAGCCAGTACGACGGGTTGAGCAGAGTTTTTCCTTTCCACACCTGGAACTGCAATTCGGTTTCGCCGTTTAAGGTAGTATGCACGCGGCCTATCGGCTCTTTGGTGGTTACCTTGTCGCCTTCCGAAATATACACCTTGTCGAGGTTGGAATAGACCGTAAAATAATCGCCATGCTGTACGATTACGGCTTTCTTGGTACTGGTAATGGAACTTACGCTCACCACCCGGCCATCAAAAATGCACCGGGCCTCGCCATTTTGCGCTATGGCGATATCAATTCCGTTGTTTTTTGTTTTCACCTTTTTCAATACCGGATGCTGATGAATACCAAACGATTCGGAAACAACCCCTCGTTCGACAGGCCATGGTAGTTTCCCCTTGTTGGCAGCAAACGAAGAAGAGAGTTTCTTTTCTTCAGGCGTCGGCGTGTATATTTTGCTGCCCCCCGTAGTTGTATTTGGTTTTGTTGCTTCGGCAATAATTTCTTTGATTTTTGTGTTCAGCCGGGCAGCTTCCTTCTCTTTGGCTTTTAACGAAGCTTTAAGTTCTTTTTCCTTTTTCACCAGGCCGTCCTTCAGCCTGTCTTTGTTAATCTGCTCCACCTCCAGGCTCGACAACTGTAGGTTTTCATTTTCGAGCAGACTCTTTTTTTCTGCATTCTGCGCCTTCAGTTCGTTCAACGTCTCTTCTTTTTTTTGCTCCAGTTGTTTGATATCTTCCGCTTCATTCCGGATAAATTCACTCATCTGGTCAAGGTAGCGCAGCCGCTGGTAGGCCTGGTTCAGATCTTCAGCCGAATACAAAAAGCCCAGCTTATCATAGGCGTTTTTGTGTTTGAAAACAAAGTAGGCGAGTTTGGCGTATTCTTTTTTTAATTCCTCCAGCTCATCGTTCATGTACACCAGCTCTTTTTCCGTTTTTTCAATGGTCTGTTCCAGCTCATAAAGTTCACTTTTGAGCGTAGCCACAAGCTCGCTGCGCTTATTGATCTTACTGCTTAACAGGTTCAACTCATACAGATAGTTTTTCTTTGATTTCTGCGTCTGCAGAATGAGCTTGTTGGTGTACGCAATTTCGGCTTCCAGTTTTTTACGCTTTTCCTCCAGTTGTTTTTGTGTTGTTTGCCCTACAAGGGACAAGCTGACGGCTGCCAACAGCATGAACAAACTATATTTGAGTCGAAGCCACTTCATTATTCGTGCGGAGTAACAATGAGCTTCTCATATTTTTTCGGAATGTTAAAAGGAAATCGCATGGGAGCGTTGACCACCGTTTTGCCAAATTTTAGGTTTATTTCGATAGATGTACTGGCTGAAATTTTAATGTGCATGATTTCCGGGAACAGTGTTCCGTTTATGTCGTGATACTGTTCATACGTGATCTGCAATCTTTTGTTGTCATCACCCAGTTCTTTGAGTACCACCTTTTTAATCTTAAAATTTTCAGGGTCGAGCCAGATGTTCTGCACCAGCACTTTCGAACTCACTTCCCCGCCTTTCAGGTGTTTTTTTATTTTTCTTCGTTCCTGAATAGTGATCCGGTACAATCCGCCGTCAATTGACGATTTGAATTTACTGACGTCATACTGCGTCAAGTCGTTGCCCAGGATCATGGCTTCCATGATGGAATAATCCAGTGTTGTATTTAAAATACTGTCGATAAACGAGTATTCACCACTAAAATAAGTTTTGTTTAAGCGGTTCATAAACTTGACCGAATCATTACTTAACGAAATCCGTGCGGCTTCAATGCCCAATGCCGGCGAAAGGGTGATCCAGATGAGGCTGTCTTTTTTTACGCGGAATTGCCCTTTTAAATCGGTTTTCTTTTTCCCCTGGTAATAGACCACATTGAATTTTGCACTCAGGTAGTCGAAATCCACCTGGCTGTCGATCATTTTGTTGTACAGATAATCGAAGCCGTATTCCTTAAGTGGCTTTTTCAACACCGACCGTGTTGACTTACACGAAGAAATCAGCAGGCTGCCTGTGATCAGTAACAAGAAAAAGATTGTTTTTTTATTCATAAAGTTTTTTGTCATTCACTTTTTTCTTTAAAAGATCCGAATGATCCTTTTTGGTGAGTGCTTTTTCCCAGAATTCGGCAGCTTCGTCGGTACGGCCCAGCCGGTACAGGATATCACCATAATGTTCGGTGACAACGCCGCTGCTGTCGCCGCCGTTGTTGTATGCTTTTTCAATCCATTCCAGGGCCTCTTCATATTTTTCCAGCTTATATAGTACCCAGGCATAGGTGTCCAGGTTATTCTGGTTGTACGGATCAAGCTCTACGGCCTTTTTTGCCATACGTTCCGCTTTTTCAAGATTTTCTGAGTGCAGTGATAAGTAATAGGCGTAGTTGTTCAGAACCACCTTATTTTCAGGGTTCATTTCCAGCACCTTTTCATACGATGTATACGACTGCTCATAATCGCCTAATTCGTTATACGTATCACCCAAAGTGGAATAAAACTGTTCGCGCAGGGCGTTGTTATTCACCACATAATCCAGTCCCGATTCCAAATACGCTTTGGCTTTTACATAGTCTTTCAGTTGAAAGCTGCTGATACCCGCAAAAAAGTAGGGCAGCGGATAATTCGGAAAGAAATCGATGGCGTCTTCCGCATCAGCTAACAGACCCGTATTGTCTTCCAGGTAAAGATCGCAGAACAACAGTTGCTCCCAGATCGCGTAGTTCTGTACATTCTCGTTGAGTATTCTCTTAAAAATATCTCTTGCTTCTTTATACGCACCGTTTTCGTACAGCATGGTCGCAAAGAAGGTGTCGGCCAGGGGGTTGTCGGGATGTGTTTTTTTCAGTATGCGCGACAACTCAAGCGCTTGTTCCTTCTGGGTATCATTCAGTTCGCCACTGTAATAGGTTATCAGCAGGTTGATTTTTGTGTTCAGGTCAAGTTCCGGATTCGACAGGCCGATCTTGAGCTCTTCAAATGACTTTTCCTCATCGCCGTTTTTTTTGTAAAAATCGGCCAGGGAAATATGCACATACGGATCATCAGGGTTTAACTCTTCAATTTTTTCATAAGCCCAGATCGCTTTATCATTCCAGTTATTTCTTGAGCAATATTCGGCATATAGCGCATAATATCTCGGCTCGCTGGGGTTTAACTCGATAAGTCTTTTGTATTCTTCAGCTGCCTTTTCCTGCTCACCAATCTTGTCGTAAAGCAGCACTTTTTGTTTTGTCAGCGGCTCACTCATCCCGGCAGCTTCTTCAATTTTATCGTACATTTCTATCGACTTTTTGTATTCGCCGATATAATTATACCCGTATGCCAGTTCGTGTAAAAAAGAAAGGTCGGTAGGATATTTTTCTACGAGGTTTTCATACACGCTTATGTATTCCTTGTATTGCTCATTTGACTTGGCAATATCAGCATATAGAACTTTATACCATTTATTTTCCGGATCAAGTTTCACAGCCTCACACGCTGGGATGAGGGCCTCGTCACTTCTTCCTTTTGCCTGCAATATGCGTGCTTTTTCGTAAAGTGCTGCCGGATCTTCGGGGCTAACCGCCAGTGCTTCATTAAGCAATGCCAGTGCCTGGTCCAGTTCGCCCAGTTCTTTCTTCAGCAGAGCTTCCGAAAAAAACTCCGTTTCCTTGTAGCGGTCTCTTTCCGTGACGGTCTCCTTGCCTTTGGCGGTTTCTTTCGGCCCCGAACAGGCTGTCATCAGGAGCGAAAAGAGGATAATATATGTTATAGTGGTGATCTGTTTCATTTACATTTTCTATTTTTTTCCTGTGTGTCCGAACCCACCGGCACCACGAGCTGTCTCGTTTAATACATCCACTTCTTTTAGTGTGGCATGCTCATGTGCCGAAATAATTATCTGGGCAATCCGCTCCCCGTCTTTTACCACAAACTTCTTTTCGGACAAGTTGACCAGGATCACTTTTATTTCTCCTCGGTAGTCGGCATCAATGGTTCCCGGTGTATTTAAAACCGAAACCCCATGTTTGTAAGCCAGGCCGCTGCGTGGACGCACCTGGGCTTCGTAGCTTACCGGCAATTCAATAAATAAGCCTGTCGGTATCAGTGCTCTCTGTAAAGGGGCTAAAACAATATCCTGGTCCAGGCTGGCTCTCAGGTCCATGCCTGCCGAGGCTTCTGTTTCGTATTTGGGTATCGGGTGCTTCGACTTATTGACGATTTTTACATGCATCTTCTTACGTTCGGATTTATTTAATTAAAAGCGCAAAAATAATCAAAATAAGGCAGGTAAACAGGCCCTTACGCTATTCCGTTTCGCCGGCCGCCAAATGTTTTCGTTCGTTGATAAAAACCAGGCCTGCAAAACCTAAAAACAGAACCGTGTGAATTAAAAATGCAAGGTAACTGTTCCCGACCGTAAGCATACGCGAAACAGCATAGACGGCCAGTGCCAGTAAGGTATATGTCACTATTTTTTTCCATTGGTATTTGATAGGGTAGATCCTGCGCCCCCAGAAATAAGAGATGATCATCATGCTCAGATAACAAAAGAAATTGGCCCAGGCCGATCCCAGGTAACCGTATTTCGGGATCAGTACAATATTCAGAACAATAGTCACCGTTGCCCCGGTAAGGGCAATAACGGCACCGTACAACGTTTTGTTGGTGAGTTTGTACCATACCGACAAATTATAAAAAACACCCAAAAACAATTTTGCTGCCAGCACGATGGGAACAATCATCAGTCCGGCCCAGAATTTCGGACCGATGAAGTATTTAAACACATCTATGAACATCGTCACCCCCAGGAAGATGATCAATGTGAACACTACAAAATAAGTCATTACTCTGCTGTAGGTAGCTTTTGCATCTTTTTTCCCTGATTCGGCAAAAAAGAAAGGTTCGGCAGCATACCGGAACATCTGGATGAACAAAGTCATCAGTATAGCCAGTTTGTAATTAGCCCCGTAAATACCTATCTGCGCCTGCGCGTCCATGTCGGCAGGCAAAAGATATTTCAGTAAAATTTTATCAGATACTTCATTGATCATGCCCGCAAAGCCGATAATGAGTATCGGCAAACCATAGGCGAGCATTTTCCGAAGTAGTTGTTTGTCAACGATGATACGAAACGACTTCAATTCCGGTATCAGCAGAAGTAACATCGTCAGTGAGCTAAAAAGATTGGCAATAAATACAAAAACAATGAGGTTTTCATTCCGGTAAAATACCAGCTCCTGTGTGCGCTCGCCAAAATATTTTGGAATAACCAGCAAAAGCAGGAAATTCAGGAAAATATTGACAAGAACGCCTGTGATCTTGATAAATGAAAATCTTTTGGCTTTATTCTGAAACCGCAGGTACGCAAACGGCAGCGAGGTAAAAGCATCCAGGGCAACGATCACCGCCAGAATCATGATGTATTCGCTGTTCCCCTCATATCTTATGGCCGAAGCAATATCAGGCAAGAAAATTATGATCAGCAGGACAAACAAAATGGAAGTGAACAACAGGGAAGTAGTGGCCGTATTAAAAACCCTTCCTGGATTTTTCTCTTTGTTGGCATAACGGAAAAAGGCCGTTTCCATTCCATAAGTCAGCAATACCATAACAATGGCTACCCAGGCATACAACTCGGTAATTTGGCCATAGGCATTCTGGTCGAAAATACGTGTATAAAAGGGGACAAGGAAATAATTCAGGAGGCGGGGAACGATCGTTCCCAAACCGTAAATAGCGGTTTCGCCTGCCAGCCGTTTAATTGGATTTATAGCCATGTGTACTTGTCAAAAATAGGGAATAATACCGATTAGAAGAGAAAAAAATATATTCCGCACTCAGGGTAAACCCAACAAGCATAAGACTACTGACTGTAGACTGCTGCCGACTGCAAATCCTGCTTCTTTATTCTTCCAGGTTTTTGAATTTTAAGAAAAATGTCGTACCCGCTGCTCCCGATTCAAAAGTTATGCTCCCTCCTATCTCGTTCATAATATTTTTTACAATGGCCAGCCCAAGTCCTGTGCCGCCCGATTTTGTTGTGAAATACGGCTGGAACACCCGGGATTTAACCTCCTTGTCGATGCCTTTGCCGTTATCAACTATCGTAATTTCAATAAACTGTCCTGACCTGCTTAGTGCTATGTCAATCTTTCCGTCTTTCCTGTCTTCCAGCGACTGGACGGCATTTTTTATCAAATTATTGAACAGCCGCAACAAGTCTTTTTCAATGGCTTTTGTATCATATTGAGACTCTTTGGCTTCGATAGCGAACTGAATATTTTCATTGTTTTTAAACAGCAGCACCGATGATCTTACAAGCTGCAGCAGTTCCACCTTTACCATCCTTTTGATGTTCGATTTGGCAAAGTCAGAGAACATTTCAGCCACTTTATCCAAGGTGTCAATCTGCTGTATCAGCGACTGGCTGATGGAATGTATCTTCTCTTTTTGTGCCGGGTCGTTTTCGTTATATGCTTTCTCCAGGTGCTGTACATTCAGTTTCATAGGTGTCAGCGGATTTTTTATTTCATGGGCAATCTGCCGGGCAACTTCGCGCCAGGCACTCTCCCTCTCCGAGTGTTTCAGTAGTTCGGTGCTTTCCTCCAGTTTATCTACCATCTGGTTATATTCCCTGATCAGCAACCCGATCTCATCGTTGCTTTCCCACGCTATCCGCTCATTTTTCTGGTCTATTCTTATTTCAGACAAACTCTGCTGCAGAACCACCAGGGGCCTGGTGAGAAACCGCGACAGTAAAAGGGCGATGAAAATACCTATGATCCCCGCTATTACGAAGAGATTCAGGAAGGTAAAGATCATCATGTAATAAGCTTTCTTAACTTCTGTCTGTCGGGCAAAATACGGTAGGTTCACAATGCCCAAAGGTTTGGTTTCACCCATAAACGGAACATAGGAAGAATAATAAGAAAGCGCCCCTATCTGTTCCTCGGTAGTGTAGAAAAGCTTGTTGTCCACATAAATTTCCTCAAATGCCAGCGGATTGATTAGCTCCGAGAGCAAACCCGTCCGGAAAACTTCAGGTCGTGATGTCGCTATCAGCTTTCCTGAAGGATCATACATATTAATGTCGGAGAAAAATACAAGAGAAAACTTGCGAAGCAGCGGATATAATTCATCCGTTTTAATCTCCTCCGGTGACGTAATTCCGCCCAGCTTATGCTGCAGTTCAATCAGTACGGAATACGTTTTTTCATTGAGCTGTGTTATCATTCTTTCCTTGTTGTTGTATTCGGTATAATAAGCTGTTATCAATGCTATTACAAATATTATAACCGATATGGTGATAATAAAAAACACTTGCAATCGGGTTCGGAAACTGAGCATGAAGACAGCGAAAACATCGCTTCTGAATACAAGGATAAAAATCGCGAATGCAACCACACCCATCAATAGAAAAAGAATGGAAAACGTTGCCAGCTTTTCCTGGATTTTCGCCACCGGACGGCTGATAATCAATACATCGCCATCAACCGATACCAGCTTCAGATGTCGGTAGTTCATATCATTGTAAAACTCATCTGCCGGAAATTTACTCAAGGAAGAATACTCCGTGTGGTAAGCAAAATCGCCGAATTTATACACCAAACTGTTGTTGATGTATTTGGCAAAGGAATAGCCGGATAAATCATAAATAAGCGTGCTGTTGTCAACCAATAATTCGGGATATCCGACACCCTCGGGTACATAAGTAAAATAAAATTCGATGTACACGAGTGGTTCTTCACCGGTATGCTTCAATGCAGGAGGCGTAATAACTCCGATATAATAAATACTTTCGGGCGTGCTGTTCTGCAAATACAAATTGTTCACACTTGTGGAATCGCCGAAATTACGGATTAAATCTTCAAAGTATTCATGACACCCCACCAGAATACCTTCGGGCTGTATTTCCAGCAATTCTTCGCTCATGCAAACAGTCACCTGCACATCGTATTTAAAGGCTATCTTGTCGAAATAACGGTGCTTTAAATACTCATTTAATGCAGGTTCCGGGTTGTCCCAGTAATTATCAATAATCAGACTTACGACCGAATCTGAATTAACCTGCTGTACCATCTGCTGAAAAACCGACTCCAGTTCCGGATCATCTTTACGCATCAGGTAATCGGCTGTTAACGCCTGGCGGTGGTCTTTTGCATGATCTTCGGTTATATTAATTACCATGGCATTGGCAGCTGCAAAAATAATCAGATAGATCAGGTATTTAATAAACCTTATCTGGGTGTTTTCTGAAAACAGCTGAACTACAACAAGTATGAGTATGACAAAGCCGGAAGTAATATATGCGATCAAATGATGTGCGGGAAAGCACAAAATAAATACAAGCGTCAGGATAGCGGTAAAAAGGATCTTATAAAATATATTTACGGAATATTTTCCCGAATAGTAATTCATGGAACGTACCATGAAGAACAAAACAACGTTCAGCAACACATTGATAAATACCGCCAAAAGATTGGCCGGGTCAGAAAACTGGATGCCAATGACAGGATTAGTACTTAAACCACTAATAATATGTTGATCGAAATAAAAAACGCCATAAGCCAGCAGCCAAAAGACTGCCAGAGAAATAAAATGCTGCGGGTACCTGTATTTTTTACCCGCATTGATTTGCTCCGATTGCACCAGTTTATTGAACTTGATGAATATGGCAATAAGCAGAATCGTTGTCAGGTACAGATCGCCAATAGAGTTCAGTCCCGGCATCAGGTCAAAACCCTGTTCAAATAAAAATGATTGCTTCAACACAGCGGGATATGCAAAATAGAAATCCAGCCAGCGAAGCAGTGCTAAATCAATAATAAATAATAAAAATGAAGTTCGCTTACCGGGTATCAAATACGCATATTTATTATATATACTATTGAGCCACAACACAATCAATACGTATAACAGCATGTATATAAAAAACAACAGCAGCATAATGTTGTTGCCGATATCGTTATGATGTTCTATGGTCAAACCGATAACCGGCACCCCTTGTTCATTTGTAATTGTGTACTGAGCTGCTTTGAGATCAGCTGTTAACAGAACATGATCGCTTGAAAGAAAATCCCTGTCGGCTTTGGATGGTAAGAATTTATTTTCGAACGGATATTCCGCTTTAATCCGTTTAAACAGAAAGATCCGGTACTCTCCCACTTTTTCATAATGAATCATGTACCAGGCCGTTTTTTCGCGCATGATCGTATCCAACACACCATCGTTTAAATAATCCAGGCCGTTCTGCACCAGATTGCTGTTCCAGAATATCAATGAGTCTGCCCGATAAATCTGGGTAAATATTTGCTCCGGGTCCAGAAGCCTTTCCAAAAAAGGCCAATAGTTTTTTTCCGGATCACTTAATATCTTTGAAATCGATTGAATTTTATCGTTAAGATTCGCACGCTGGTATAACATGCTTTTCTGAAAACGCTCCTTAATGTGGCGGTCAGAATGATACCTTTTTGTGCCGTATTCCGTGGCGTAAAAGAGTACGAACACGAGCATAGCTGCAATCAGGTAAACCACGGAGCTGTTAAAGGGGCCTGTTTTCTTCAGGGTCATTTTATCATCTATTTGATACACATCCGTTTAGATGTGTTTAGCCGTATAAATTTAACTAATTTTTTTGAACTGCAAATATCATGCTGGAATATGTTCCTGAGGCGGCAGCCTTACTATTTGATCTAAACCCAACGGAAAAAGCCTTCAGATATGGAGCACCTGCGTGTTTGTAACGTTCGCTTAACAAACTAACATAATAGGCATCCATTTTCATTGGGTAAGATTTATTAATGGCCAGCTCGTGCTTTTCGAGCAAATGCATCAGCGTCTTTTTGCTGAAGTGATACAAATGCCTGGGGACATCCAGTGCGCCCCAATACGGACCGTAATGAAAAGCATCATAGGCATTTATCATGGGGACAGCGACAATAAGAACACCATCAGGTTTGAGGATACGCTTTAGTTCCTCTATACGTTCGTTCAGCTTATACACATGCTCCAGCACATGCCACATAGTAATTACATCGAAGATAGCATCATTGAACTCATGTAGCTTTTCCTCTGTGTAAACCTGCAGGTTATTTTGGTTTATAGCAAATTCTCTGGCTTTTTTAACCGGTTCTATGCCCGCGGTTTGCCACCTTTTATCTCTAAAATACTTTAATAGCTCACCGGTACCACAACCAACGTCCAGTATGTTACCTGTTTTTTTGTATCCGGATATGATCCTGTACTTATTTCGAATATTTATCCTGCGTGCTCTTTCGTAAATATAGTTGAAAAAGTTGTGTTTTTTCAGTGCATGCGAGTTATATTCGGGCGAATCGTAATAGGAAAAAATTTGTTTTTCATCAGGTACAGGGTTTGTGTAGACAAACGAGCATGCGTTACATTGCACAAGGTTAAACTCCTCTCCCGTCAGAAAATAATCCTTTGTTTTCAGAAATAATTTACTGTCCCTATGTCCGCAAACCGGACATTGTTCTATATATCTTAGCCCCTGATTTGTGTTCTGTTCCACGTGAAACCTTCCCTTTATTTTGTGATGTAAACGACTAACACATTAATATCCGATGGAGAAACACCACTGATCCTTGATGCCTGGCCAATAGTTACCGGACGTATTTTAGTTAATTTTTCGCGCGCCTCGGTTGAAATGGATTTTAAGCTTTGGTAATCAAAATCGGGCTTTAAGGGCAAGTTCTCCAAGCCTCCTAACTTGGTTGCCAGTTCCTTTTCCTTAGAAATGTATCCCTCGTATTTTATCAGTATTTCTGCCTGTTCCAGTACTTCTTCGCTTAATTTTCTTTCGGATAAATAGCTTGAAAAACCAGAACTCATTTTTACGAGATGCCTGATATTAATTTGCGGCCGCAATAACAATCCCGCCAGTTTCACCCCCTGCCGGATGGCCGAAGTTCCTTCTTCTACCAGAACAGGGTCGGCGCTTTCAGGCGTAATGCTAGCCTTTTGTAAAAATTTAATTAGATCGTCCACCTGCTGTTTCTTTTCCAAAACACGATCGTATCGTTCCTGTGAAGCTAAGCCAAGTTTATATGCCTTGGGCGTTAATCGTATATCAGCATTGTCCTGGCGCAATAAGATCCTGTGTTCCGCCCTTGATGTAAACATGCGGTACGGTTCGTCAACGCCCTTTGTTATCAGGTCATCTATCAATACTCCCATGTACGATTCGTGCCGTTTCAGCGTAAACGGTTCATGCCCGTTAATTTTAAGGTGGGCATTGATCCCTGCCATGAATCCTTGCGCCGCCGCCTCTTCGTATCCCGTAGTTCCGTTTATTTGTCCGGCAAAGTACAAGTGCGCTATGTTCTTTGTTTCCAGTGTGTGCTTTAGCTGTGTCGGTGGAAAATAATCGTATTCAATAGCATAACCCGGCCTGAATATTTTGGCATGTTCGAATCCAGATATTCGGCGCAATGCTTTTAACTGAATAACATCAGGAAGTGACGAAGAAAAGCCGTTGACGTAATATTCGATAGTATCCCAGCCTTCGGGCTCTACAAATAACTGATGCCGCGATTTGTCAGAAAACCGCTCGATCTTATCTTCAATTGAAGGACAATACCGTGGGCCAATCCCTTCAATTCGTCCCGCAAACATAGGTGAATCGCTAAATCCAAGTTTTAACACATCATGCACAACGGGCGATGTGTAGGTAATGTAACAGCTCCTTTGTTGTGTCAATTTATGTTTTTTCAGGAACGAGAAGTTACCCGGTTGTTCATCTCCCTTTTGCTCTTCCATTTTACTAAAATCGATCGTCCGTCCGTCAACACGTACAGGTGTTCCGGTTTTCATTCGGTCCGATGCGAATCCAAGATCATTCAATTGCTTCGTCAGGCCAATTGAAGCCGGGTCGCCGATTCGTCCGCCTCCGAATGTTTTTTTTCCGATATGAATTTTGCCATTCAAAAAAGTTCCGTTTGTCAGGATGACGGCCCGGGCAAGAATTTCCTGTCCCATAGCTGTCTTCACTCCGGTTATTCGATTGTCTTCAACTACCAGTCCGGTAACCATATCCTGCCAGAAGTCGAGATTAGGTGTATTTTCCAGCATGTTTCTCCACTCCATCGAAAACAGCATCCGGTCACTTTGCGCCCTCGGGCTCCACATGGCCGGACCTTTTGACTTATTCAGCATCCTGAACTGAATCATCGTCTTGTCGGTAACCAGCCCTGAATAACCACCCATAGCATCAATTTCGCGTACGATTTGTCCTTTGGCAATACCACCCATAGCCGGGTTACACGACATTTGTGCTATCGTGTTCATGTTCATAGTTACCAGCAATACTCTGGAGCCAAGGTTAGCCGCAGCGGCAGCTGCTTCGGAACCGGCATGTCCGGCACCCACTACTATGATATCATATTTCTCAAACATAGCTATGTTCCACGTGAAACAATTCAGAAATTATCAGGGCAGCAAATTTAAGTAATAATCTTCTTTGGCTGTCATTTCGGCTTTTTCCTGTACGGTTTTATCATCATATCCAATCAGATGCAGGATACCGTGTACCATCACCCTGGATAATTCATTTTGTACAGGCTGATTCAACCTGCCTGCATTTTCCTTTATCCGGTCGATGCTTATATATATTTCACCGGAAATGATCTTTTCATCCAGTGAAGTTCCGAAGGTAATAATGTCTGTAAAAGTGTCGTGTTGTAAAAAGTCTGTGTTGATCGCATGCAAATGCTCATCGCTTGTAAGGATATAAATAATATCTCCTTCCACCTTCCGTTCATCACGAATCACATCTTTTAACCATATTTTTACAGACTCCGGATTTTCAGGTTCGAAATCTTCAAGCAATGGATTAAATATTATCACTACTTTTTTCTTTCTTCTTTTCTGCCTTTTCGTTTTTCAGATAGGAGTGGAGCTGATCGGCACGTTTCTTATAAATCTCATTGTGCAGGGCACTGATATCAAAATTTAATATCAAGGCGTCATCGCTTACCTCATACTGATCCACTAAAGACTTTATCAGATAGATATTTTTGCTGAATTTTCCATCCAACACATTTTCGATTTCAATATCAGTTTCGATAATGTTAATTATCTCTTTATCAATTGGTTGTGCTGTGATTTTTATCTGCTTGTAATCGGTATTGTAGGTGATTTTTAAGGTTTCTTCCGGCGTCTTTTCGCACAGAGCCTGAAACAATTCGGTTATGGACATAAGTATGTTTCCATAATACGTGTCGTTGATGAACAACTGGTCGCAGATATCGTCCACAAATTGTTCAATTTTTCTGATCTCCTCGATTACTAATTTTACTGTAAGGGATTGGTCATTGGCTACCATTTTCTCTCTCAAGTTTATATAAATACTTCTTTAACAAATCTTTGTAATATGGAGACATCTCAATTGGCGCATACTTCAGTATTTCCTCTTGAGTTATTACATTTTCTTTATACTGTAATTGCTCCATTTGGTTACCTCTTTTCTTGCTTTTTCCTTCACGCGACTCTCTTTTGTTTTCCCGCTCCCGTCTCAGCTCTGCGTTTTCAGCTTTTAACAATCTAACTTCCAAATCTTTCTGGCGTTTTAGTGTTTCTTCACTCAGCCTTTTATTTATCATGTCCTCCTCCACTTTCTCCATCTCTTCCGTTATTTTATTCAGAGCGTTTCCATTTCCACCCTCCGCCTCCAGTTGCTCGATATAATCCTGTAACCTTTTCCTAATTTCAGCTTGCATGGCCGCCATTCGGGCAAGTTGCTCGCTGCTCATTTCTGATCCATCCTGTCCGTTCTCTCCTTTTTTCTTCCCCTTTTTTCCCATCCCCTTGTTTAACTGCTGTTGCATTTTCAGTAAATCTCCCATGCTCGGTTTACTTCCTTTTCCCGGATTGTTGCACTTTCCTTTTCCGGGTTTTCCGCTCATCATCGCCATGCTTTGGTTCATCTTATCTAGCGATTCCTCCAGCATTAACGCCAGGTTATTCATCGATGTCATCACGTATTGTTGCTCTCCCAACGCATGGCCTTTTTTCCTTTCCTGCATCGAAATTAGTGATTTATTCATAAAATCAACAATTTTTCCCGATTCTTTTAAAATGAATGTCTGAATCATCATTTGCCTTTTGCTTAACGCGAGCAACGAATCATGTACCACCATGTAGTCTTCCTGAAGGAGTTTTTGCTTGTCGGCAAAATCCATATATTTCGGATCGTTCAGCGACACCTTGTTAAAATCCACGATCAATTTCTCCTGTTCAAAACTGAGATCAAGTAAATTATCCAGCATTTTTTTTACCTGTTCGGCATCTTCACCCATCTGTGACATCATTGCACTTTCCAGCATCATTGAAATACTGTTTGCCATATCTTTCATCTTGTCGCCGGCATTTTCCTGGCTTTCCGAAGCTTTTTTCTGTTTGCCCTTTTCCAGCTTTGATGTAGCCTCATCCAGATCCTGCTGAATCTGACCTGCGCTTGCCGTATCCGACTGAAAATCTAAGGGTTCTTCCAGCTCTTTGTTTAAGGCATCCGCTTCTTTTAGATCTTCTTTAATTTTTTCAAACTCCTCGTTAATTTTCTTTTGTTGTTCTAAAGATTCTTCCTTTGCAATTTCTTTTTGTCCGGTTTTTTCTGCCAGTTGTTTTTGCTCTTCTGCCAGTTTTTCCAGGTTTTTAATTGCCTCATCCACCTTTTTTTCAAATTCCAGTTGCTTCAGCATTTCCAGGTTCTGATCCAGGTTATTCATCAACTCTTCGTTCTTCTTCTTCATCTCCTCCAGGAATTCGTTCACTTTTTCCTTATCCAGTTCCGAAAGCTCTTTCTTCATCTTTTCCAGCTCCTTTTTCATTTCATCGTCCATCAGCTCGTTGAACAGCTTCTCCAGTTCTTTCAGCTTTCTGGCGAGTTCGGGGTCCACTTCCTGCTGCATCATTTTCTCCAGCTCTTTCATCTGCCTGTTCAACTCCTTCAACCCTTCAATTTTATTCAGCAGCTCGTCTTCCTTTTCCAGCATGAGTTCCATTTGTTGCTTATCCATCCAGTTCAGATCTTTCTTTTCATATAAAGAATTCCGGAGTTCTTCCATTTGGTCCGACAAATCGAAAATATCTTTTCTGGCTTCTTTCATTTCCTTTTTTAGGTCTTCCGATTTTTCCTGCGCATTCTCTGCCAATTGTTCTTCGGTAGGGAAGTTAATGGCATACATTTTTGTTTTAGATGCCTTATAACCATTAACGGCATCATTATCTTTAATTTCAAAATAATAGCTCATATTTTCTCCTGGTGATAAGCTAAAATCTTCCGCCCTGATCGTATATTGAATAAATTGTTTGCTCAGCTCTTTGTCTATCTTTATATCTATTTTATTCCACTCTTCTTTGGCAGAATCATCTTTTCGGTGCCATAAATACATGGAATGGAAGCCATGATCATCTGATATTATTCCGTTGAAGTGGGTGAATCCCACTATTTTTTCATCCGTATATTCTTCCAGTTCAATGATTGGGTATTCGTCTTTTATCAGAGTAACGTAAAAACTCAAAGAGTCAGAATGGTTTACAAAACTGTTCTTTCCGTAGATTGTGTACTGAAACTCATCTCTGGCCTTTGTTTTGTATGTAAATATATTTCCTTCTGCCGTATATAAAACAAGGACTTCTTTATTTGTTTTAAAGACAACCGCACGCGTATCCTTTGTGTATATATTCCAGGTCAGCAAAGTTCCTTCGGGTACAACCAGGTCCCCCGCATTTTCAATCATTTCGTCCTTTTTGCCCAGGTAAGGCGGGTAATGCAGTCCCACGTTGATGTTGTAAATAACCGGTTTCGGACGTACAGACAGATGATATTCTGCACTCTGATATTCCTCTGTATTTACAGTGAAATATATATCGCTTTCCACGTCCCGGAACGTATATTCATAGTTGCCCGGTTCTGTTTCCGGAATACGAAAAGAAAACGCACCTTCCGACAGTTTTAGATGTGCCGGCAACTCCTCACCTGTAACCTCTAATTTTATGGTGTAGTCTTCGTGTTGCAGCACAGTCAGCGAATCATTCAGCAGGTGGATCTCATAAGGCAGCGGTTTCTCAAACGCTACCTGATGCCTGATGATCCGTGTGGAAGGTTCGGTAATAAACGATGGCGCAATGATCAACACAACCACGACTATCAGTACAGGGGGAATAAGATACCGAAGGTAGGCAAGATTTTTTTTGAAATCAATTGCCTTTTTAAACGGGACAGGTCTCAAACCGCTTGCTTTTTGCTGCACACTTGCCAGCAACAGGTCCATCTCTTTTTGATCTCTTCCTGTTGTCAGCTTCTCTTCCAGCTGCAAGGTGTTCAGTAATTTATCATTTACTTCCGGAAAATGCCGGCCAATGATGCGGGCAGCTTCCTTGTTACTGATCGTACGACCGATTTGAAACAACTTAACAAGAGGAATGATTACATAGCGTACCAGAACATACCCGGTAACTGCCACATAGCTATAAAAGATAATAGTCCTGATCCCCTGGCCTGACCACGAATAATACTCGATTAAGTCAACAAGCAGAAGTAAAACAAGCAAGACGGTACCGCTCACGAGCAACCCGCGTATTATTTGATTTTTATAATACTTGCTGATAAAGCCTTTTAGTTTTTGCTTTACTATTTCCAGATCATTACGCATTAAAAACAGTGCTTTTTTAATGATTGCAGCGTTC
>DGOT01000239.1 GCA_002389465.1 Bacteroidales bacterium UBA4459
GTAAAACAACTTTTCGGTAACGGTTGGGTACTGACAGGCAATGCCAGCGAGTTTCTGGACCCGGTATTCTCTTCAGGTGTCACTTTTGCTATGGAATCGGGATGGAAAGCAGGTTTGTTAGCAGCCCGGCAGGTAAAAGGAGAAATGGTAAATTGGGAAAAAGAATATGTAGATCACATCATGCAAGGGGTGGAAACATTCCGTACGTATGTGAACGCATGGTACGATGATACGCTGCAGGCTATCTTTTTTGCCGACACGATAAGCCCGAAAATTAAAGCTCAGGTTTGCTCCGTATTGGCCGGTTACGTTTGGGATAAAAGTAATCCGTTTGTCCGTAATCACCACAAAACGATTTATACATTGGCCGACATGCTAAAAGAAGGGAAAGTGTGATTCTATCCGTTTTCAGAAACGAATAAGCGTTAAATTTGCGATCAATTAAAAATGGGCTTATGCATATACCCGATATAGAAACCAAACCGCTAACGGAAATTAAAAAGTACCAGGAAGAAAAACTGGCGGTACTCTTAAACTACCTCAACTTACATTCAAAATATTACCAGGAGCTTTTTCACAAGAACCATATCGATATAAGACAGGTAAAAACGCTGGAAGATCTGGCTAGAATCCCGGTAACCGTAAAAGATGAACTGCAAAAACGAACAGACGATTTTTTGTGCGTACCAAAAAATAGAATTGTTGACTTTATCACTACTTCGGGTACCATGGGGGAGCCGGTTACTTTTGCCATGACCGACAATGACCTCGACCGGCTGGCTTACAACGAATATATTTCGTTCTCCTGTGCCAACACAACATCTAACGATATTTTCCAGCTGATGGTGACACTCGATAAGCGATTCATGGCCGGGATGGCCTATTTTCTGGGCTTACGCAAACTTGGCGCAGGCGTTGTCCGTATCGGGCCCGGATTGCAGGAGTTACAATTTGAATCCATTCGACGTTTCTCCCCTACCGGACTGGTAACAGTACCTTCGTTCATTCCGAAACTAATCGATTATGCCGAAAAGAATGATATCGACTATAAAAATTCATCGGTAAAAAAAGCCGTGTGTATTGGCGAAGCGATCCGAAATCCCGATTTTACACTCAACACCCTCGGAAAACGTATTGCCGACAAATGGGACATCAAATTATATTCCACTTATGCCTCCACGGAAATGGGCACAGCGTTCACCGAATGTGAAGCGGGAAAAGGAGGCCATCATCATCCGGAAATGATTATCGTAGAATTCCTCGACGAGAATGACCAGCCCGTTAAGGACAATGAACCCGGTGAAGTTACGATTACGACCCTGGGCGTAGAAGGCATGCCCCTATTACGCTTCAAAACAGGGGATATCTGCTTTCATCATACTGAACCATGCTCGTGCGGCAGAACCACGATGCGGCTGGGGCCCGTAATCGGCAGGAAGCAGCAAATGATCAAATTCAAGGGAACAACACTTTATCCACCAGCTATTTACGATGCACTAAATGAAATCGAATGGATCGAAAACTACATTGTGGAAGTCTCCACGAACAATTTGGGAACTGATGAACTACTGGTAAAAATCGGCTGTAACAAACGCTATTTCAATGCGGAAAAGATCATTAAAGATCATTTCAGGGCAAAACTGCGCGTGGCACCTGAAGTAGCTTTCTTTGAACCAATCGAAATTTATCATTGGCAGATGCCGGCCAAAAACAGAAAACCTCTTATTTTTGCGGATAATAGAAAAGTCGAAAATTAAATCAGGTGATAAAAAATCTTTCTTTTTTAATACTGCTTGGTATGGTTCATCTGGCAGGTTTCAGTCAGTTATCTGAATTAACGGTCGTGATCACCGGCAATGAAAATACACGGGGCAAAATACGTATCGGCGTATTCTCCAATGCTGACGACTTCAAGTCAAAAACCAACCCTGTTGATTCGGCTTCTGTTGCACTTAATCAAGGACGTGTTTCTTATACTTTTCATAAGCTTCCGGCAAGCACATATGCCATAGCTGTTTATCATGATGAAAACAACGATAGCACGTTAAATAAAAGGCAGATGGGCATCCCTGTTGAAGGAATCGGATTTTCAAATTATACAGAATTCAAACACAAACCACCTAATTTTGACGAAGTGGCTTTTGAGCTTGGAAACGAAGATCTCACGCTGGAGATCCCGCTTTTTTATAAGAAAAAGTAAGCGGATAAACCAGTGATCAAATTCCAATTTAATTCCTATTTTTGACCAACCTAAAAACGAACAAGTGAAAAAAGTACTCATTGTTACCTATTCACAATCGGGACAATTAAATGAAATCGTTGATAATATTATACAAGCGCTTCAAAAAGACAGTCTTGTACATATCTATTACGAGAAGCTTCTCCCCGATCCGGAGTTTCCGTTCCCCTGGACAGATATCAGCTTCTGGGATGCCATGCCCGAGTCGGTAAAAATGATTCCGGCAAACATACGCCCCGTTGCATTCAATCCCTCCGAAAAATACGACCTCATAATTCTGGGTTATCCCATTTGGTTTCTGAGCCCACCCGTACCGTTGACTACCTTTTTAAAATCGGAGAAAGCCCGGAAAGTGATGAAAGACACACCTGTGGTAACGGTTATCGGTGCCCGTAACATGTGGGTAAGCGCCCAGGAAGAAATAAAAAAGATGATTTTGGAAAACGGTGGAAAGCTTGCAGGCAACATCGCTCTGCACGACCGTAACCAGAACCTCCTGAGTGTTGTCACTATCATTTACTGGATGATGACAGCAAAAAAAGACAGATATCTCGGTATCTTCCCGAAACCGGGCATCTCGGATAAAGACATCCTGAATGCCAGACAATTCGGTAAACCAGTTCACGAAGCATTAATGTCTAATAATTATACGGATCTTCAGCAAAAACTGATTGACCTTGGAGCGACAGATTTATCATTTGACGTTGTAGCCGCTGAAACGAGAGCCAAAAAGATCTTCCATGTATGGGCCGGCTTTATCAGAAAAAAAGGAGGACCGGGTGCCAGAGAGCGGATAGGCCGTTTGAAAATGTTCAAATGGTATTTATTGTTTGTTATCTTTGCCGTTTCGCCTTTGGCTTCGCTGGTTTTTTATCTGACATATCCGTTATTTTTTATCAAGATCAGAAAAAACCTGACGTATTACAAAGGGGTGGCCCTCAGATAAACTGTATGATAAATGAACGAAGTTTATATCAACAAAATATCAAAGTTTTTACCTAACAAACCGGTTTCTAATGATGAGATGGAGGAACGGTTAGGATTGATCGACGGGAATGAATCGATCAACAGAGGACTGATTTTGCGCAGCAATCAGATCAAGACAAGACACTACGCGCTTGATGAAAATGGCCAGCCTACACACACTAACATGCAACTCGCAGCCCTAGCTGTTAAAAAACTTTTCGACGATACATTTACCCTCAATGATGTGGAACTGCTAACGGCAGGCACTTCTTCTCCCGATGCCATACAGCCCTCCCATGCCCTTATGCTTCACGGTGAACTTGGAGGTGAAAACAATATGGAAGTCATGTCGGCACACGGTACATGCAACGCGGCCATTTTATCGCTCAAATATGCATATATGTCCATCAAATCAGAGCAGACGGCCAATGCTGTTTGTGTTGGATCCGAAACCTTTGGCCCGTGGATGCATGCCCGGAATTTCGAAGCGGAGATCGACAAAAGGAAAGAACTCGAGAAAAACCCTTACATCGCTTTTGAAAAAGATTTCCTGAGGTGGATGTTATCTGATGGTGCTTCAGCTTTAAAACTGGAAGACAAACCTAATGAGGAAAGCCTCTCATTGAGAATTGACTGGATTGAAGTGACCTCTTTTGCCCACGAGTTGGAAACCTGTATGTATGCCGGTGGTGAAAAAGATGAAGCCGGGACACTGAAAGGATGGAAAGAAATGAGTGAACAGGAACGGGAAGAGTTTTCTGTTTTCAGCCTGAAACAAGATGCCCGCCTGCTGCAAAATAATATTGTTGAACGAGGTGGATTATTTCTACAGAAGGTGGTCAAAAAACACAAACTAATAATCTCTGAAATAGATTATTTCCTCCCGCATTTGTCTTCCATGTTTTTCAAAAAGAAGATTTACGACCAACTGAAAAAACTCGGCATGGAAATACCTTACGGCAAATGGTTTTACAACCTTCCGAAGGTAGGAAACATTGGAGCGGCCTCGGCTTTCTTTATGATGGAAGAACTTTTTAATACATCCGGTCTAAAAAAAGGACAAAAGATACTGGTGATGATTCCCGAAAGCGCCCGCTTTTCCTATTCGTTCGTCCACCTAACAGTGGTTTAACGAATAATACAAAATCTTCGGCAGCTAGACCTAAATTTGTATTTTTGGCATTCATTAACAGGAAACAAATAGTATATGCTGGCAGGTAAATCGGAAGTAGAACAAATGATCCCTCAAAAATCACCCATGGCCATGGTGGACGGGTTAATTACCAACAACCAGAATGCAACTGTTTCGCAACTTGTAATCGATAAACAAAATATCTTTTGCAAAGACGGTTTTTTCAGGGAACCCGGATTGATTGAGAATATAGCCCAGACAACAGCTTTAAGAGCCGGATATATAGCTAAACTAAATAATGACAAGCCCGCGTTGGGGTATATAGGAGCTGTTAAGAAGATGAAGATCTATGTGTTGCCGAAAGATACAGATACGCTGCGAACCAGAATATCCGTTCAGTATGAACTATTGAATGCCACCATTATCAGAGGCGAGATTTTTGTAGGCACAGAGTTGATGGCAGAAGGCGAAATAACCATATTCAAACAAGACTAAGTATTTGATCTGATGAAAGCTAAAGAAGTACCTCAGGATGATGCCGACATGATGCGGGGAAAGTGGAAAGATCCCATTTACACATTGGACGAAGATGGAAATTATACTACGTCTTATAGCCTGGGATGGGAAGTAAAAAACGCCGTGATGCAACAAGCCTGGGATAACATCAACGAAAAGGTAGAGGAGACCAAAAGGAAGGTCATCAACGGTAAGTTGAGCCCTGTTGCTTACTATATGGAAAAGAATATTATGGATGTTTCCTTGCTGGCAAAATATATGGGTTTATGGCGGTGGACGGTTAAAAAGCATTTGAAACCAAAGCATTTTAATAAGTTGCCGCAGGAAATCATTGAGCAATATGCCGACATTTTCAACATTGCGCCTGAGTTGCTCACAAGCATTGAGGCATTAAAAACAACGGAAAACGACAAGGAATGAATTCCGAAATAAACTTTGAACACAGGCAGGCAGCGCACTGCGAAAACGGAGTGGTTTCTAACCTTCTCAGGTTTTACGGGGTTGAATTGAGCGAACCAATGGTCTTTGGCATCGGTTCCGGACTTTTTTTCTCGCACATGCCATTTTTAAAAGTGGATGGTATTCCGGTAACTTCGTTCAGGCCACTACCGGGTATAATATTCAGCAGAATAGCCAAACGTCTGCACATTCATTTTGCCCGCAAGAAATATCGGAGAAGTCCGAAAAAAGCTATGGAAGAGCTCGATAAAAATCTGGCTAAAGGTATCCCGACAGGTATGCTGGTAGGCGTATATCACCTCTCCTATTTTCCTGAGCCTTACCGTTTCCATTTTAACGCCCACAATATTATTGTTTACGGAGAAGAAAACAGTACGTACAAGATCAGCGACCCGATTATGGAAAACGTTTCGGAACTCAGCTATAAAGAACTGATGCGCGTACGTTATGCCAAAGGCGTTTTTGCCCCGAAAGGACATATGTACTGGGTGGATAAAGCGCCAGGTGCAATTGATCTGAAAGCTGCCATCCAAAAAGGCATCACTCAAACGTGCAAACACATGCTGACCATCCCCGTTCCTCTTTTCGGCGTGAAAGGAATCAGGTATATGTCGAAACAGGTGCGTAATTATCCGCGCAAACTGGGTCCAAGAAAAGCTGCACTTTTCACAGGTCAGATTGTGAGGGCGCAGGAAGAGATCGGTACCGGAGGTGCCGGATTCAGATATATGTATGCTGCTTTTCTGCAGGAAGCAGCCAAAGTAACCGACAACGACAAACTCAGGGAACTTTCGTTTAACATGACAGCTATTGGCGATATGTGGCGCGAATTTGCCACCATTACAGGGCGTATTATTAAAAACCGTAACAAAGGGGATGAAAACTACGACCGGGCAGCTGATATGCTGCTGAAAATAGCCGGTGAGGAAGAGAAATTTTATCAAAAACTACTGAAAAGCATTCAATAATGGCTTCAACCCCTATCATCGAAATACGCCAGCTCACCAAAAGGTATCATCAGTCTGATGAACCCGCTGTAAAAAAGCTGGACCTGAAGATCGGGAAAGGGGAAATTTTTGGACTTTTAGGCCCCAACGGAGCAGGAAAAACAACAACCATCTCCATCCTCTGCAGCCAGATAAATGCCGATGAAGGGGACATCTTTGTTGACGGGAAAAACCTGGCCGCCGACTCGGTACAAATTAAGAAGATCATCGGAGTTGTACCGCAGGAAATAGCTCTTTACCAAAAACTTACGGCCTATGAGAACCTCAGGTTTTTCGGTAATATGTACGGGTTGAAAGGTGAAGACCTTAAAGAACGCATCATGAGTCGGGCTGCAGCTTTCGGCCTTGAACAGAAGCTTCACCGGAAAGTGAACACTTTTTCAGGAGGAATGAAACGCAGGGTAAATTTGGTGGCAGGCATCCTGCACCGACCCCGCATCCTGATACTGGATGAGCCTACAGTAGGCATTGATGTGCAATCGAAGAATGTAATTATTGACTACTTAAAGCAGCTTAACGAAAAGGAAGAAACGACGATCGTATATACTTCCCATTTAATGGAAGAAGCGGAGCGGTTCTGCACGCACATCGCAATTCTGGATATGGGTAAGATCGTAACGGAAGGAAAACCCGAAGAACTGATCAGTGGCTATCCTTCCTGCAATAACCTGGAAGACATTTTCCTGTTACTAACAGGAAGAAGTTTGCGGGATTAAAGAATAAAAAGTCATGTGGCTAAAATTTAAAGCATCCGTCATTAAAGAATCACTCCTGCTCCTACGCGACAAAGCAGGGTTGGCGATGCTGTTCATCATGCCCATGGCACTGATCCTGATCATGTCGCTGCTTCAGGAATCGACCTTGAAAAAACTGGAAGAACGAAACACACCCGTGCTGGTCATTAATAACGACCATGACTCATTGGGAGCGCATATCGTAGCCGGACTGAATGAAACTGAATTTTTTGAATTACACCAAACCATTGACGGTAAGCCGCTGAATGTACAGCAATTAAAAAAACTGGTTACTAATGGTAAGTACCGCGTGGGTATTGTGATTGGTGAGGGAGCCTCCAACGCACTCAGAAACAAAATTAAATACGAGATTCAGCAACAATTCCCGCCTGAAGAAGGCGCATTGTTCTCTCCCCCACCTGATCCTGACAAGCCGCTTCCGAAAATAGATGTCTATTTCGATCCTATTACCCAGTCGGCCTTCAAACAGGCGGTGATGAGTGCTCTGAACGAATTCTTCTATGCCGTGGAAGCCAAAATGGTCATGGAAATATACGCCTCCATGATGAACGATATCATTGGAATTGAGTTGAAGCAGATGGCCGATTTTAAAAATATGATAGATCTGACAGAAAAAACTTCCGTAGGGAAAGAAGAAAAAGTCATCATCCCCAAACCGGCTCAACACAACGTGCCTGCCTGGACGATCTTCGCTATGTTTTTTATCGTTATTCCGCTGGCAGGAAATATCATCAAAGAACGTGAAAGCGGTATGTCGCTCAGACTGCGCACCCTCCCCGGCTCCAACCTGTCGGTAATTCTGGGTAAAGCGGGTGTATATTTTGTGGTAGGCATGCTCCAGGCAGCGAGTATGTTGCTGTTGGGCATGTATATCCTCCCGTTGTTCGGCATGGCTGCCCTTACTGTCGGTCCCGGACTTCCGGCACTAATGATCATAACTATAGCCATATCCCTCGCAGCTACCGGCTACGGTATCCTTATCGGGACCGTTTCGACCACACAGGAGCAGTCTTCTATCTTCGGCTCCATTTCGGTTGTTATTCTGGCGGCCCTGGGCGGTATCTGGGTGCCCATCTTCATGATGACCGAAACAATGGTCAAGATAAGCAAACTTTCACCACTTAACTGGGGGCTGAATGCTTATTACGATATTTTCTTAAGAAACGAACCGGTTAGCGGTATACTCCATTATGCTCTGTATCTTCTGGCTTTTGCTTTGTCCTGCATCCTGGCTGCCTGGTTTTATAACCGGTATAAAAATTCCCGTTAATTTTCAATCTTTTTCCGACTCATGGGTCTTTCGTGAACTTAAGGAACCCGTTATAAAGATTAAGACTTAAAAATAAATTCATGTACATTTGCCACCAATTTTTAACATCCGGTCAATGACGAAAACACTAAAGGACAGAACAGATGTAAAAGTGCGGTTTGGCGAAGTAGATTCGATGGGCATCGTGTGGCACGGGAATTATGTAAAATACATTGAAGAAGGCCGGGAGTCATTCGGTAAAAAATATGGCATCTCTTACCTCGACATTTATGCTAATAAGGTCATGGCACCTGTTGTTCATATGAATTTTGAATTCAAACGACAAGTCTATTATGGAGATCAGTTAATTATTGAAACAGAATATGTGGACCAGGAAGCAGCGAAGATTATCTTTCATTTCAAAATATTCAGGAAATCAGACAACGAACTGGTAGCCACTGCCGAAAGCACGCAGGTATTTATTGACCTGAAGCGGGAAATGCTTCTGTATATTCCTGAATTCATTATGGAGTGGAAACGAAAGGTGGGATTGCTGAAGTAAGTGTATAAAATTTTTCCTGCTTAAGGGAAATACACATCCCATCTAAAGTATTCTGCCATTTTGCGATAAGATAAAAATACTATTTTTATTGAAAATAACTTGATCATGTCTTTGTTTGCCTACCTGCATCTAAAAATAATTAAGTGCACCGGGCAACCTTTTCATATATATTGATCACTAACCTATAAAAGGCAAAGCCGAAGATATGCCAAACCTCCGGGAAGAAGAAATACTAAATGGCTGTTTGAAAAACAACAGGGAGGCACAAAAGGCTTTGTATGATCAATACAAATCAAGAATGTACACATTATCCTTTCGTATTACCAATAATTTTGAAGACGCCAACGATGTGTTGCAGGAAGGGTTTCTCCAGGTTTTTGAAAATCTGAAATCGTTTAAAGGCCAATCAAAATTGGGAACATGGATTCATACGATCATTGCGAGGGCGGCATTGAAAAAAATCAGGACTAGAATATATTTTGATGAATTATCCGATGTTGAAGAATCTGACCCAATTGACTGGAGCTCAATAATCGATGTGCAATACCTGGAAAAAGCCATTGCCGCTCTTCCTGACGGTTATCGTTCCATATTCACCTTATATGAAATCGAAGGGTTTAAACACAAAGAAATTGCTGACATGATGAATATATCGGTCAGCACATCGAAAACCCAGTTGCGTAAGGCCAAGCGGATGCTTCAGGATAAACTCAAAGAAAACCGGAACTAGTGGAAAAGAACAGGAACATATTAATTGATGCTTTGAAAAAGCTACCAATATACACGCCAGATGATAGTTCATGGGAAAAGATAAAACTACACCTTGAGAAAGATACACCATCAGGCAGGATACCGCAATTAGGTGTAATGAATCCCCCGAAGGGTATTTGGACAAATATTGATCATGAATTAAGCCGCCGCGAAAAACTCGCATCCCTCAACCGGCATGATCCGCCAGAGCAAGTCTGGGAGAATATTGCCGGAACACTTACGACAAACCTGGTTAAAAGAAGGATCATTCGGCTGGCATGGTCATCGGCTGCCGCTGCCATTTTCATTCTCGGCTTTTTTATTTTTACAACAAACAACAGCAAAAATTACAATTATTCGGAAGAATGGGTGCAGATTCAGGATGTACACCAATGGGATGAAGACGACCAGTCTGTAGAACGGGTTCTTGCCCTTTTATGCGATGAAAACCCTGCAACTTGCAAAACTCCGGAGTTTAAAGAACTGCAAAAAGAACTGTCATCCCTGAATCAATCAAAACAGGAAATCCTCAACCAATTGAACAAGTACGATGCANNGAGATCAAGTTAACAGAAATTGAACTGGAGCGTTCAAACCTGATTAAAGAAATGATTACGAAAACCATTTAACCTGATGCGAAAGTCTGTGAAAAACATAATGTTTTTTGTTGTTGCGCTCCTCATAGCGCAAGGAAGCCCTTCGTATGCCCAGGTAAAAGTACAGGTGGTTACACAGACAATCACTAAGTCCATTCATTGGGAACCCGGCATGTCCTTATGGGTTCAGGCGGAACGCGCCGAAATATATGTAAGTACACACCCTGCCGATACTATTGAGCTTAACATTCAATTCATCGCAAAAAATGAAAACCGGAAAGCAGCCGAAGCCGACCTGAAAAAAATGAAATGGCTGAATGAAACAAGCGGCAAAAAAGTATTTCTCAGAAACTACATCGAACTGGAAAGAAATGAATCCCGGCCCGAATCGGACATTAAAGTGATTTACGACATAAAAGTACCTGAAAATTGCGCAGTAAACATCAACAATTACTTTGGGAAGATTGATGTAGAGAATATGATTTCTGAACTGATGATCAATAGTGAATTCAGCGGAATAAATTTACAGAACATTCGTGGAAAAACAGCAATAGAAACCACATTTGGCGATGTTTCCGGCCGCCGAATTAATGGCGATCTGCAACTTGTTTCCAAACGTTCGAATATTCATCTTTCCGGACTTTCCGGTTCCATCGGATTACATTCAATTTTGGCCGATATTGCCTTAAGCGACTTAGACGAAATAACTGAAATAAAAATTGATGCAGAAAAATCAAAGATCAATATCAGGGCAGGGAATTTTGACAAATACTATTTCCAACTTAACCTTACACAAGCTGAATTAGACAAGCCTGAAAGTATGCAGTTTGCTGTTACCAAAAATGAAAAGGAAACAATAAAAGCCAGTTTCAATAATCCTGACAATCATGCATTGATAAGTATTGACCTGGAAATTGGTTCATTAACCATTGAACATTAACCGATCAGAATGAGCAATTACAAAAATAACCATCCCAAACCGACAGCCGCAAAGTTGCTTGTCCTTATATGCATGTTGATTGGGTTTACTATCCTCTGGCAACCGGTAATTGCACAAACCAACACCCGGGCCGACAGCTTTCAATATGCAAAAGAGACAAAACCGGACACTATCGTCAGGTATATGGATCTCTGGGAATACGCCTTTATGATGAATGAGGAAACATCGTGGTTATTCAAGATCGATTTTCCAGCCAACAAATATGGATTGAACCAGATTAAAGTAGGTATTGAAAAAAAGATCTCCCCTGCTTTTTCCCTTAACCTTGATCTGGGGTTTATTCAATCCAACATCTTCGGCAACAACAGCATTTTTTCATCTGATTATCAGTATGGTTTCAATGCCTCTCTCGAAACAAGGTGGTATTACCGGATGAATAAACGGGTTCGCGAAGAAAAGGTAGCCACAAATATGTCAGATAACTACCTCGCGATTGGACTTACGTATAGCCAATCCATTTATACTCCATCACATTTTAATTTCAGTATAATAAACGTATATGCCAAGTGGGGGTTTCAGCGGCGGTTTCTAAAATATGGCCATATAAACTTCGGAGTGAAAGCAGGTGCTTATTTTCTCATAGAGCGAGAAGGGACTCCCGCGTTTTCATTCAATAACTTTATTGACGTAGGTCTTGCCTTTACAAAAGACAAATACACACTTGACCGGAATATCTTATGTCCGATTTTAAAATGTTATGATGCTGACAAATATATTTTTAAATCAAATCTGAATGGCGCGTTAGGAATTATGTTTACAAAATATAGCTCTTCTTTCAATATCGCACCTAATATCGCTTTCGAACACAAAATCGGCAAATCAGTCTTTTCAATAAACACTGAGTTTCGTCCCGTATTCTCTTACTCTTTTCTTTTTGATACTCCAGATCAGAATAAATATTGGGAAACAGAGATGAGTCTGTCATTAGAAGGACGATGGTATTATAATTTAAAACGTAGAATATTAAGGGGAAAAACAGGAAACGGGCTGTCGGCTAATTACATGGCACTTGGTGGAAATATGACCTATTCAGACGGGAATGATTTTTCCGGAGATAAGCTCCATCAGTATCTATATATAACAACAGGCTGGCAACGCTTATTCGGCAAGCATTTGTATTTTGATATGAACATCGGCATTGGATATAAATTCAAAACAAAAAATGAAGATGCCGGCATTTCCTGGCCATTCAACATTGCTGTAGGTTACCGGTTTTAGGCCCACAGTTAAGGATAATTTCTTACTTTCCTTAGTTATTTGATATTAACCGCTTATTTTTGCAGCGATTTTAAAACGAACTTAAAATAACTAAAAAGTTTTCATTGGTTTATTTCATCGCCGATAATATTATATCTCCTCTTGGTTTCACTACCGCTGAAAATTTTCGAGCCATCGAAAAAGGCGAAGTAGCTATTGATATCATGCACGATCACAGTATGTACCCGGAACCTTTTCCCGCCTCCATGCTAAGCACCAAAAAGCTGGAGGAAGAATTCGCTAAAGTTTCTGTTGCAGATGAATTTACCCGTCTTGAAAAAATGCTGATTCTGTCGGTTTGGGAAGCCGTCAACAAATCCGGTGTTGACATTCAATCGGAGAAAACAGGTATTGTCCTATCCACTACCAAAGGAAATATTGACCTGCTCGACCCAAAGAAAAGTCAGGCTTTTGAAGAAACCCGGATTCATTTATGGAAGCTTGGCCGCATAATCTCCAAATATTTCAACAACCCCAACGAGCCCGTGGTACTTTCCAATGCCTGCATTTCGGGCGTGCTGGCCATTAATCTTGCAGCAGGGCTTATTCAGCAGGGGAACTACGATAACGTAGTGGTGATCGGAGGCGACATTGTTTCCCGTTTTGTGGTCAGCGGATTTATGTCGTTCATGTCGCTCAGCCCTTCGGCTTGTAAGCCCTTCGATAAAAACCGGGATGGGTTGTCGCTGGGTGAAGCGGCTTCTACCCTTGTTTTGAGTAAAAACAAAACCGGAGATAACGACATCATATTCCTCGGCGGCGGTTCAGCTAACGATGCGAACCATATCTCGGGGCCATCGCGCACCGGAGAGGGTTCGTTTATTGCTATCAAAAAAGCATTGAAAGAATCGGGTGTTACTGCCAATGAGATTGATCATATATCTGCTCATGGAACCGCTACGCCATACAACGACGAAATGGAAAGCATTGCCATCGACCGTCATGGGATGAATCGCGTTCCGGTAAACAGCTTTAAAGGAAACCTGGGGCATACACTCGGAGCTGCCGGACTGGTGGAAACCGCTGTTTTGCTGCATGAAATACGCAGCAACACCCTGGTAAAAACCGCGGGATTTCAGAAGTTGGGCGTAAGCAGAGCTATCCGGGTTGTTGACCAAACCGTTAATAAAGAGTTGAACACCTGCCTGAAAATGGCTTCCGGTTTCGGAGGCAGCAATGCGGCGCTGATCGTACAAAAAGCATAATGAAACAACTGAAGATCAAAACATATTGCCACATTAAAAACCATCAAATTTATGTTGATGGTCAGG
>DGOT01000296.1:0-344 GCA_002389465.1 Bacteroidales bacterium UBA4459
CCTGGCATGCTTCAGGGCATTTTTGGCAATCTGAACAGGGTTTTTATTGTCCTCTTCGGAATAGACCTCTACGTTAATTTGTTCGCCGAGCACCTGCAACTGGTTGATAGCAGCAGGCCTGTAAACGTCACCGGCTACCAACATCGGTTGTTTTCCTTTCTTCGTCTTGAGGTAATGGGCAAGTTTGCCAGAAAAAGTAGTTTTACCAGAGCCTTGCAAACCGGCAATTAAAATAACGGCAGGATTAGCACTGATGTCAATATCCACCTGTTCCCCTCCCATCAGTTCGGCCAGTTCGTCATGAACAATTTTTGTCATCAATTCACCCGGTTTCACTGCCTGCA
>DGOT01000296.1:449-715 GCA_002389465.1 Bacteroidales bacterium UBA4459
TCGCTTAATCCTTCAAACATATTATTCGTGTTTTTTCAGGCTGCAAAAATAACAAAAGCAGCTACACTAAACCATGTCGCTGGTTAATTACCTGTAATAAATCTCATCGCAACATTTAACAGTTAAGTTCCGGTAAATAAGCTTGTTTGCTAATGGAGAGCGAATTTGTCCCGAAGGATTCAGTCATGCACCCGTTGGCGCGCGTCTGACGCACAGCCATTCGTGCAGAGACTCGTACCTTTGTTTTTATTATCGTAATCATGCAG
>DGOT01000296.1:826-1137 GCA_002389465.1 Bacteroidales bacterium UBA4459
TTGGTTTCAGGCACAAGTCCCTTCCCTGCAGGCACGGCTTCAGACTCGAACCAGGGGAATGCAGCCATGAATATAGGGGGCGCGTTGATAAAGACACATTGCGCTTGGTGATTTGTTCAAAATTTATAGCTTTGCAATTAATCAAGCTTGTAGTTCAATTGAAAGAAATTCTGGTCAGAACAGCATCAGGAATAGTATTTCTGGTCATAGTACTTGGTTCTATATTACTTCATCCCATAGCATTTTTGCTTGTTTTTGGAGCTTTTACCCTGTTGGGTTTAAAGGAGTACTTCAATCTCACAAAAATACCA
>DGOT01000296.1:1161-2038 GCA_002389465.1 Bacteroidales bacterium UBA4459
GTTTAATTGGTATCGGTTGGCTGGAAGTTGCCTACGTCATATGGATTGTTATCGTTTTTCCGGCTGTTGTGACAATTCAATTGTTTACTTATAAACAAAGTTGGACAGAGACAGGATCAGTGTTGACGGGTTATCTATATGTAGCTGTTCCCTTTGCTTTGATGAATTGGTTTGTTCTCTTATCGAGTCATACAGGATACGTAGCTAATTACCTGCTTTTCAGTCTGTTTATCATCGTTTGGTGTAACGACATTTTCGCTTACCTGACCGGTTCGTTTATTGGAAAACATAAGCTATTCGAACGTGTTTCGCCCAAGAAAACATGGGAAGGGTTTGCAGGAGGCCTTGTTTTTGCCCTGGTTGCCGGCTATGTTTCGTCGCTGTTTTTCGTTGAGTTAAGTTTGCTTCAATGGCTTGGTCTTTCGTTCATAATAGTTGTTACTGCCACTTTGGGCGATTTGTCTGAATCGATGCTGAAGCGGTACGCAGGAGTGAAGGATTCGGGCAGTATCATGCCAGGGCATGGAGGTGTGCTCGACCGTTTCGACGCGGTTTTATTTGCCACCCCGTTTGTGCTGATCTATCTTAATATAATTATGTGATGCGGATACATAAAGAAGGATATAAGGTTATTTTGGTCACTATTCTGATATTGATGGCTCTTGTGTTGCTGGTGATGTGGCTGATTCCGAATCCTTATGTAAGGTATTTTTTATACTTTGGGTTTTTCATGCACTTGTTATGGACGATGCGTTTTTTTCGTTACCCGGAAAGAGTAGTGAACAAAGGAGATGCATACATTCTTTCATCAGCTGATGGTAAAATTGTTGCGGTTGAAGAAACTTATGAGGAAGAGTATTTTAAAGAAAAAAGATTA
>DGOT01000296.1:2104-3646 GCA_002389465.1 Bacteroidales bacterium UBA4459
CCGGATTATACCTTGTCGCGTATCACCCAAAGTCGTCGGAGAAAAATGAACGAAACAGTATTGTCCTCGAAAAAGAGAAGGGAAAAGACGTATTAATCAGGCAGGTGGCAGGAATCATGGCCAGGAAGATCGTAAATTATGCCAACGTAAACGATGAAGCACATCAGGGGGCTGAATTTGGTATCATTCGTTTTGGTTCGCGCGTGGATTTTTACCTTCCTTTAAACGTAGATGTTAAAGTGAAACTCCACGAAAAAGTTCGTGCCAGGAGAACGGTTATTGCTGAATTCAGGGAGTTTGAAGTTTAAAGTCCGAAGTCTGATATCTGAACGTAGCCTTCCCTTAAGCAGATTTTTCTTTTTGTTATAAAAACTTCTTGAGTTCAATTAAGTCGTTAATGTAGAATGTTGCTCCATCGGTGCTTGATTTCTTATCCGGATCGAATAACACCTGATCCATCCCTATTTGTCGCGCACCCACAATATCCACGCCTATGTCGTCTCCAATCATCAGGCTGTTGCCAGCACGCGCTTTAGTACGGTTAAAAGCAAAACTGAAAATTAAGGGGTCGGGTTTTTTAACGCCTGCCTCCTCAGAGGTTATGATCTCATTGAAATACTTATCTAGCTTAGCCGACTTCAACTTGGTAAACTGCACCTCACTAAACCCGTTAGTGATGATATGTAAATGATAGTGCGGATATAAATACGCAAGTACTTCGTGTGCATTTGGAAATAGATGCACCAGTAACGGGCTGACTTCTACGTAATAATCGCCAATCTGCTGCGCTAGTTCTTTGTTGTTAATACCGAATTCCTCCAGTGTGTGTGCAAACCGAAGTCCCCTGAGGATTTCTTTGGCGAGTTTTCCCTCGCGGTACTGGTTCCATAAAATGTCATTATGGTAGGTGTACTTTTTTATAAATAGCTCAACAGAATCTACTCCTTTGCTTTTTAAATCGAATTTGTTGTAAATTTTGTGAAATGCTTCGATAGAGCTGGTATCAAAGTCCCATAAGGTCCGGTCAAGGTCAAAAAACAGATGTTTGTATGGTTTCTTCATAAGCATACAAAACTAAATAATTTATCGCCTGCATTGCCGGTCATTATTCAAGGGTTAATGCATCCAATTGCCGATGGAATTAAGTACATTTGTGCCTTTATTTCACAGGCTATGAAAAAGATCAGAGTTGCCATCAATGGTTTCGGGCGCATCGGCAGGATTACCTTGCGAAAAATACTCGAAAAGAACACTATGGAAATAGTCGCTATTAATGATATTACGGACGCAGCCAACCTGGCTCATCTTTTCAAATATGATTCAGTCCAGCGGCAGTTTGACGGAGAAGTGGAGCACAACGATAATCATATGGAAGTAAACGGGCAAAAAATAGTGGTTTACTCCGAATCCGACCCATCCAAATTGCCTTGGAAAGAGCTCAATATTGATGTAGTTATTGAGTCGACCGGGCAGTTTGTGGAACGCGACCAGGCCATAAAACATGTATCGGACTCCGGGGCACGGAAAGTGATTATTTCGGCG
>DGOT01000101.1:0-2825 GCA_002389465.1 Bacteroidales bacterium UBA4459
TATCGATCTGGTCATCAGCGACGGCAATGACTCTGTCTATAATTCAGAGCCGACTTATATGTCCATACTCACGCCTGAAGATTATAAGGCATCTGTCGCCTTCAACAGCAATAAATATCATTTCAAATCAGTTAAGTACATTCCTAATGCTCAGGAAATAATAGAAGAGGCAGAAAACGGAGCTCCCTATATCATTCTTGTTGCTTCGCATGGCGCGGGAAGACAAACCAATTATTTCAAATATAACGAACCGGGATATATCGGGCACAGCCTCATCAACTTCGGTGACACCCCGAAAGATCATGCACTGAACATAAAACTGAATCAGGATTCCTTACTGTTCATCACAAGAGATACCATTTTTAAAATATCGATGATGGGGGGAGCTACCGACACTTTACTGCCCGGAAAATGGCATCCGTTCGAACTGAAAAGCTTATACGAGGTCAATGAAATGAGCTTGGTTGCTTCACTTTTTTATAAAAACGGTGTGCTTGATTATCAAACCTACAGCGGTAACGATTTTCAATTTAACGATGCCGTTGTTGTAGAAGCCCGGCTGGATGATGATATTAGAAAATTTGTTCTGCGTGGGGGAAAAGGCATAGAAGGTAACTGGGAAACCTTTGCTGCCGAAGGCGTTTCCATCAGCATGAGGTATGGAGCCAAAAAACTAGAGCTGCCGTTTTCCGTCAAATTGCTTGACTTTCAACTGGAACGCTATCCGGGATCGAGCAGTCCGTCCTCTTACGCTAGTGAAATTCAGCTTATCGATAAAGATAAAAATGTGGATATGCCCTACAGAATCTATATGAACCATGTACTGAATTACAGGGGATACCGTTTCTTCCAGTCTTCCTACGACAAGGATGAATTGGGCACAATTTTATCGGTAAATCACGATTACTGGGGCACCTTCTTTACCTATATCGGTTATTTCCTAATGTCGCTGGGTATGCTCCTTGCTCTTTTTTATAAGCATACCAGGTTTGCCAAACTCGGAAAATCAATCACAAAAAAGAGCGGACTGAAAGCAAAAGCTGCTGCGGCCACACTTGTTTTCCTCATTCTTTCCTCAACTCTTACAGCACAGCATACGCATAAAACATCCGGTGATGTGAAAGCCGTTGAGAAAGAACAAGCCGAAAAATTTGGGAAACTTCTGGTGCAGTCGCATGACGGCAGGATAAAACCAATAAATACACTAGCCAGTGAGTTGTTACGAAAAATTGCATGGAAAACAGAATTTATGGGACAGACGCCTGAACAGGTGTTGCTTGGCATGATGAGTAATCCTTATGAATGGCAGCTGATCCCGATGATCAAAATAAAGCATCTGGAGCTGAAGAACGTGTTGGGAATTGAAGGTAAATACGCCTCTTACCTCGATTTTATCGACATGAAAACCGGAAATTACAAGTTGGGGAATTTTGTATCGCTGGCATACAGTAAAAAACCTTCCGAACAGGGGACTTTCGACAAAGATGTGATCAAAGCGGATGAGCGGATGAACATTTGCTACATGCTCTACCGTGGTGATTTCCTGAACATCCTGCCCAATCCCACTGACCCTTATGCGAAATGGTTCAACCCAACTTCCAAATTTCACGGATTACCGCCGGAGGATTCGGCCATGATGGTACAGATTATCCCCAATTACCTGGAAGCCATCAGGAACGGGAAGAAAGAACTTGCCAATGACCTGGTAGCAGGAATTGACAACTTTCAGAAGCATTACGCAGAAGAGATCATCCCGCTCGAATCGAAAGTCGGGATGGAGATCATGTACAACAAAATGAACATTTTCAACAATCTAAGTAAGTTCTATTTGCTCATCGGTTTACTACTCATCATTCTCGCTTTTATAGAAATATTCCGCAACTCAAAAGCACTCCGGATTGCCATCAAAGTTTTCATTGTCCTGGTCACTATCGGGTTTATATACCAAACTGCGGGCCTGGCCATGCGCTGGTATATTGCCGGGCACGCACCATGGAGCGACGGCTATGAATCGATGATCTATATTGCCTGGGTTACGTTACTGGCAGGGTTGGTATTTTCCAAACAGTCGAACATGACGATTGCCGCTACTACATTTCTAACGTCCATTATTCTGATGGTTGCACATCTGAGCTGGATGGATCCGGAAATAACTCCCCTTGTGCCGGTGCTTAAATCATACTGGCTAACTATCCATGTATCCGTTATTACAGCCAGCTACGGATTTCTTGCGCTGAGTGCACTACTCGGGTTTATGAACCTGATACTGATGGCACTGAAATCAAAAAAGAATCACCTGACCGTTGACCTGAAAATAAGCGACCTTACCGCCATCAGCGAACGCGCACTCATCATTGGGTTGTACATGCTCACTATAGGCACCTTCCTCGGTGGTATATGGGCCAACGAAAGTTGGGGCAGATATTGGGGCTGGGACCCTAAAGAAACATGGGCGCTGGTAAGCGTACTGATATATGCTTTTATAGCACATATGAATTCAATTCCCGGCCTGAAGGACAAGTTTTCATTCAACTTTGCCTCATTAATAAGTTACGGTTCCATTTTAATGACTTATTTCGGTGTGAATTATTACTTATCAGGCCTGCATTCCTATGCATCGGGCGACCCGGTTCCGATACCTTCCTTTGTTTACTATACAATCGCTGTTGTTCTCGTTATTTCTGTTTGGGCCTACGTCAACAACAAAAGGTTTGCAAAGGAACATGCCTGACCCTTTATCCGATAATCAGAAACTAAATTGACAGCGGTTTATGAAGACGGTACTCATTACAGGATCTACGGATGGTATAGGAAAAGAGACAGCT
>DGOT01000101.1:2907-20192 GCA_002389465.1 Bacteroidales bacterium UBA4459
GCAACGATGATGTATTTTACCTCAATGCTGATCTTACGGACTTCAATGAAGTGCAAAAACTTGCCAGGGATATAGAAAGCACACATTCCGGCCTGGATATTCTGATCAATAATGCAGGTGTATTCGAAACCCGACAGATTATTTTACCCAACGGATTTGAAAAAACATTTATGGTCAACTACCTGGCACATTTTGCCTTAACTCTGCATTTACTGGATATGCTAAAGGCGTCGGATGAAGGAAGGATCGTACATGTGAGTTCCATGGCCCAGGCGGGCACCATCGATTTTGACAACCTGAACGGGGAAAAACAGTACGATGGCTACAATGCTTATGCTGTATCAAAACTAGAGAACGTTTTATTCGCTTACAAATTGGCGCGTCAACTGAAAGGTACCGGGCTCACCTCCAATTGCCTGCATCCTGGCGTTATCTCCACTAAATTATTACACGCCGGCTGGGGCATGGGCGGGGCATCAACAAAGGAGGGAGCACAGACATCTGTTTTTGCAGCTGACTCGCCAGCGATGAAAGGAATAAGCGGGATGTATTTTGTCCATGCACAGGAAAGCCGATCATCTGCTATGTCGTATGATAAAAAGGTGCAGGACAAACTGTGGGAAATTAGTCTGAAGATGACCAGCCTGGAAGATCCGTTTTTGTAATTCTTAAATAATTTTAAAATCCGCTATTTGTTTCAAAGCATTGGTGTAATTTTAAGCTGTGGAAGTTTTACTTTGGATCGGCACGGCTCAATCAATCTTTTCAGGTATTATGTTTTTTTTCCTGAAAAAGGACAAGTCGCTGGCCCATAAGATACTAACAGTATGGTTATTCATAATTGCTTTTGAGTTTCTGACAACCGGTATTGATTTTTCAACCGGCAGGAACCACCTTACCAACCCGTTCCTCATCTTTAATCCATTACTGTATTTTTACTCAAAAGCGCTTATCAATCCCGGATTTAAATTAAAATGGCAGCATCTTTGGCATATTCTGCCTTATTTGTTTGTAAAGATCGGTGCCTATATTTCCGGAGTACAATTTACACCAGAGGAATTTTTCAGAATTGACAGCTCTACCTGGTTTAAAATAACCGTAAGCCTCATATCGGTAGCTTCGTTCGTTGGCTACTCCATCCCCAGTCTCGTAAATACACACCGATACCGGATCAATCTCAAGAATGAGTTCTCGACCATTGACAGCAAAATAACACTTGGCTGGCTGCTGCTTGTCATCATCTTTTACATAATGCTCATGTCCATTGCCTATATACTGGGCATCATCAATATCGTTACCCGGATCGCCACGTACGCACAATTAGTATCTTTCGCTTTCCTCCTCGTACTTGTGTACATTTTTTCTTTCTATGGTTTATTGCAGAAACAAATCTATCCCCAGGTAGTGCCTGAAAAGCAGGAAAAGTATAAGAACCCCCGCCTTACAGCAAAAGAAAGAATTAAAGTAAGGAACATGCTGGAAGACTATTTCTCAAAGGAAAAGCCTTATCTGAACAGCGAATTAACCATCAACAATCTATCGGAAAAACTGCAACTGACCCGTCACGCACTCACCGAAGTACTGAATACTGAAATAGGAAAAAACTTTTACCAGTTTGTCAACGAATACCGTACTAATGAAGTTAAAGAGATGCTGTCGGACTCCGAATACACTAATTATTCCATCGATGCCATTGGCTACGAGTGCGGGTTCAACAGCAAATCCTCCTTCTATTCTGTTTTTAAAAAAACGACCGACATGACACCGGCTCAATACAAAAAGTCGCTCGAAGTATAAGCTTGTCCGAACACTTGCGCATTCATTGGACAACAACTCCTTGTCCATACTACGCACATTGCACTGTTTTTTAATGGTTCCGTATTAATTTGCACAAACATTATTTCTAAGAAGCACTCCTATGAAGTACAAATTCATTATAATTCCGGTTTTCTTATGGCTGTTGTCAGGCAGTTGCTATGCACAGGGGCTCTTTGAAAATACAGTTAACCAAGCCGATGATGAGCACAAATTACAAATTGATTTTAGCGGGTATGGACGCGCTTCAGCCTATGGGGGCAGTAACTTTTACGATTACAGCACCCTATTTGCCGAATTCGGCATTCAGGGAAAACTGGCATGCAAAAGGGCCCTTTTATTCACCGACCTCCGGTTAAGAGCAGGAAGCCAGTTTGACAGTCTGGGCATAAAACTACAAATGAAAGAAACGTATGTCGGTTATCAATCTGATAAAATTGATGTGTACCTTGGGGCAAAAATCGTTAGCTGGGGGCGGATGGATGGGTTTAATCCTACCGATAACATCACTCCTTACGACTACTTTTTTCTTACGGCTGATCCCGATGACCAGAAACTGCCGAACTTTTTACTCCAGACAAGATGGTACATTACACCGCAGATAAACCTGGAACTGATAGCCATTCCTATATACAGGCCTTCTGTTTATCGATACGACCTGTTTGACCTCGGCGAATACACAACCTTCGTTGCCCCTGCCCTGCCCGACAATACCTTTAAGAACGGCTCACTGGCAGCACGGTTCAATTTTGATCTTCCGAATACAGGATTTTCTGTTTCATGGTTTCGCGGCTACGACCCGTTTTACGGTTTCAATGTGTATGATATAAGCTGGGAAGAATTTGCTCCTTCCATTCAACTTCAAGCACAACCTTACCTGAAAAATACATTTGGGGCTGATTTTGATATCCCTCTGGGTTCGTGGGTCCTGCGCAGCGAAGCAGCATACAACCTCACATCCGCGTATCAGGACAGCATGTACATTCCAAATCCCGATATCAGTTATGTAGCAGGTGTTGAACATAGCTTCCGGGGAGTTGTCACTATTTTGCAATACATAGGTAAATACACTATCGATTTTGCTTCATTGGATGATCTTCCACCACCCGAAAACTTAAATGATATGATCATAAGGGAGCTTGCCGCATTCGACCGGAAGATATTCTACCAGCAGGAGAAGACAAACCATGCACTGTCGCTTTCCCTTTCAAAACGATTTGCACACGAAACCATGAATAGTGAACTCATGGGGTATTACAACATCACCTCGGAGGAGTGGTTCATACGGCCAAAATTTAGTTGGAAGATTACAGATAACTTGGAAACCGGCATAGGCGGCATGTATTATGCAGGCCCCGACAAATCAGTGTTCAGTTATGCTTCGGATGTGTTAAACGGAGGATTTGTGGAGCTAAAGGTCAGTTTCTAAAAAATATGCAGTCTATGAAATACGAGCATTTTATTATCAAATACCGCTGGTGGTTCATCATTGTACCGGTTATCATCACCTTACTGGCAGCCATTCCACTTACTAAAACAAAAGTGAATCCCGATCTGGAAAAATACCTGCCCGAAGACACACCGGCTATGCTTGCAAAAGCGAAGGTAGATTCGCTCTTCGGTAATTCCGACCCCGTAATCCTGATCTTTGAAACAGATGATGTATTAAATAAAGAAACGCTGACCCGATTGAAAAACCTCAGCCGTGCTTTTCACAAAGCAAAGGAATTCGACAGAGTTATCTCGTTGTACGACACAAAAAGTATCAAAGGCGAATACGGGGCCATGGTTGTGGACCCCGTTGTAAAAAGAATACCCAAAACAGAAAAACAAAGGGAGCAGCTGAGGGAAGATATAAGACAGAACGAGCTGGCTTACAGGCTGGTTATTTCAGAAGACTTCTCAAAAACGGTTATTATATTAAAAGTTGCCAACGGGATTACGGATGAACAGGTGGTTCAGAAGATTGAAAACACATTGCATGAGTTTCCGGGTGACGAAACCATTTACAAAAGTGGCACTGTTTATTTACGTGTGCAGGTCAACTCGGATATTTCCCGGGATATGCTCATCCTGATGCCTCTTGGCATGCTGATCATGATTTTATTTTTGTTGTTGTCGTTCAGAGAATGGAAAAGCGTTGCCCTGCCATTTTTAGTGGTGGCCATGTCTATTGTCATCTCACTCGGGTTTTTACCTTTGATGGGGTGGGAACTGAGTATCATCACTATATTGGCACCAATTATGATGATCGCCATTGCCAACAACTACGGCGTACACTTTATTGCCCGCTACCAGGAACTGAATGCCGCAAACCCGGAGTGGTCGATGAAAGAAATCACCAAAAATGTACTGTATCATCTGAAAAAGCCGGTGATCATCACGGGGCTCACCACCATTGCAGGTATTCTCGGGCTGGTTGTTCATATTTTGCTTCCGGCCAAACAACTGGGGATTGCGGCATCTCTGGGAATTGCCTTTGCCTTGCTGCTGAGCATTAGTTTTATTCCCGCCATGATGGCTACCATGAAAAAGGAGAAGCCTCTCAAATTGTTGACACAGGAAAAAGCGGGAATTATTGAAAAAGGCCTTGCCCGGCTGGCAAGATTATCGTTTACCAGGCCGGTTATGATTCTTTTTATATTCGGCAGCTTTTTGTTACTGGCGGGCGCCGGGGTCGTGCACCTGCAGGTTGATTCTAATTCGGAAAACTTCCTTCCGCCCAAACATCCGTTCCGGCAGGCTACATCCATCGTAAATGAAGATTTTGGTGGAACAAAATACCTAACGGTTCTTTTTGAGGGAGACATGAAAGATCCGGAATTGCTGAAGCGATTAAACCATTACGAAACCGAGTTAAAGAAAAATCCATCCGTCGGGAGTGTTATGTCTATTGCCTCCGTCCTGAAGATCATGAGCCGTGCCCTAAATGATGAGGGTGACGAGTTCTACGACAAAATCCCTGACACGCGCGAAGCTGTAGCCCAATACATCGAACTCTATTCGATGAGTGGCGACCCCGAAGACTTTGACGACCTGGTTAACTTCGATTACACGCAAGCCTTGATGATCGTCCAGTTCAGGGCCGACAACAAGAATGCTCTTGACAACGTAATCGATGAAATAGACAGGTTAACGGTTGATGATCCCGAAAGGAGCATCATCGGTGGCTACTGCCTTGTGGATAAAGAACTTTCCGAAGCAGTTGTGCACGGCCAATATAATTCACTGTTATTTGCAATCCTTATTATTGCCTTACTACTCATCCTGATATTCAGGTCGTTCGTATCCGGTTTACTGGGTTCACTGCCCCTGCTGTTTACGATAATCACCCTATTTGGGACCATGGGATGGCTGGGCATCAAACTGGACATTGGAACAGCCATGCTGTCTTCTATTGCTATCGGTATCGGTATTGATTACACGATACATTTTTTCTGGCGCTACAAATACGAACTCGGATCAGGGAAATCGTACGAAGAAGCTATTACAGCAACCCTGACAACTACGGGAAGAGGCATCACCATTAACGCATTTTCTGTGATGCTGGGATTTGTGATTCTGTTTGTATCCTCTTTCTTGACAATCAAATACTTCGCTTTTCTGATTATTTTTTCCGTATTGCTTTGCCTGCTGTGTGCCCTGATCCTCATACCGGCACTTTGCCTCTTGATAAAACCGAAATTTTTAGAAAGTAACTTTAAAAAATAAAACCATGAGAACAAAACACTTAATAATCGCCACTATCCTGCTGTTCGCCAGTACCACCGTACGGTCGCAGGATGCTAAAGAGATCAGCACAAAAGCGCTTAATGTAACGGATATAGATGCCATGGAAATGACATCCACGTTGACAATTATGGACGCCAAAGGACATGAACGGATACGGAAGACATCAACAGCTTCTAAAAAGTTCGGTGAAACCACAAAAATCATCACTAAATTTACAGCACCGGCCGATGTGAAAGGAACCGGTTTGCTGGTATACGATTACGAAAACAAAAATGATGATATGTGGATCTATCTTCCTGCCATCAGAAAAGTCCGCCGAATTGTCAGCAGCGAGAAAGGGAAAAGTTTCATGGGTTCTGAATTTTCAAATGCCGACATGAGCAAGCCCAACCTGGACGATTACACCTATAAGACACTTGGAACAGAAGAGTACCATGGGATCATGTGTTGGAAGATCGAATCAGTACCGATGAATGACGATCTGGCGTACGATAACGGTTTCTCTAAAAAAATAGCGCTGATCGACAAAAACAGCTATTTTACGTATAAAATCACTTATTACGATCTGAATAATGAGCTTCATAAAGAAATGACTATCAGCGGTTATGACGAGGTGGGCAGTGGGATGTTTTTGGCACGGAATATGGTAATGATCAACCTGCAAAACGGTCGTAAGTCTATCCTTACGATTGATCAGTTGCAAAACGGGTCCTCACTAACAGAAAACAGTTTTACACCGGCAGCATTGGAAAAATAAAATAAACGTACACGCAAATATGAGGCATTATTTCTTAAGCACCTTACTGGTTATTTCAGGACTCTATCTTCAGGCGCAAACACTCACTATTGAATTCGAGAAAATCAGAAACAACGAGGGTGTGTTATCGGTAACTATATATGAAAATGATGAGAACTGGCTGGACGAAGAAGGTGATTACCTGGAGTATATTTTTCCAAAGGAAAAAATGACCGGCAACTCACTGACTGTGTCCATCGAAGTGGAAAAGCCTGGGAAATACGCAGTCGCCGTTTTAGATGATGAAGACGGCGATGAAAAAATGAGACACAACTTTATCGGATATCCAAGAGAAGGATTCGGATTTTCCAATAACGTCCATGTATGGCTATCAAGACCGAAATATGATGAATGTTTGCTGGAGATCAGGAACGACACAACGATCCAAATCAGCATGCAATATAAATAAGCGACTCCCGGACGAAAAAGGGATATCAACCTTAGCAGATATTCTTTTACTTAAATTCAAGTTCCAGATTATCCACATACAATACGGCCTCACTCTTGTTTTTCATCCAAAAGTATAGGGCTACTTCCGCTTCGTCTTCTATTATGGGCATTGATAATTCATATGCTAGCTCAACAAACTGCCATTTCTGTCCGGGAATATAACGTTCCATCAAATCCAGACTTTTCCAGATACTGTTTTCCTTTCTTCGGATCTCGTATACCAGGATAAAATCCTCTATTTTGTTGGTCTTTGCATAAAACGACAAGATAATCTTCCCAGGATTCCTCAACGTTTTCAGTGATTTAACAAAAGTGGCTCCAAAAGGCTGTATCGAATCTATCTTACAGGAATACTTTCCCTTATAAGCCATGTTATTCACAATATCCTGAGCTCTGAAATATGGGTCTTTCACCTCCAAATCAGCGTAAAAGGTCTGACCTCCAGCTTGCTTCTTTTCCTTCCATATTTTTTCTTTTCGATCCTTCAACACTCTCGACTCCCTCCTGGTTCCGACAAATGTATAATCCATGGTTGAAATAGCTTTAACCACCTGCGGCCTGTGCGCAAATATCGACTCCTCATGAAAGCGGTGAACGAAGAGCGATGCCTGAAAAAAGATACCGGCTACAAGGAATACGACAGCCCATATTTTTATGCGGTATCTGAATAATTTACCATAAGTGTAAAACGAATACCACATAGCTATCGGGAAGCTCAGGTAGAATGTATGCGAACCCGGATTGCTTATGGAAAATAAAAATGAAAAACAAAGCAGCAACAAGGTGTATACAGTGAACATCCTGACCTTTTTCCACTCACCGGTATTACTTTTTGTGAAAAGCGAATAGATAAAATAAAATACCTGGAAAAACCCGACAAGCAATAAAAACAACACAACGGGTATAACCCATGGTTGATCGAGGAGGTAACTTATTCTAGAAGGTGTATCATATCCGATAAACCGGGGAATTTCGTAGCTGGCAAAGGAGAAAAAGCGAAAGATAATGGACGGCATATTCCACATATTACCCGTATTAAAAACTATATTATTCTCTAAGCCTCCCGAACTATACATCACTAATGTCGGGATTAAGGTACTTAAACTCACTAGCGCACCCATCGTAAAATATAAGACACCCTTCAACAGGAACCTTTTATCTTTTCTGTTAACCCAAACAATCCATAACAGATAAGGAGGCAATAATACCCATGACAAGTGTAGTTGCATTATCCAGAAAAGTGAAAATCCAAGAAATGCAAAAGACAATTTCTCGTTTAGAAGTTTTGTCTTATAGAAATGGCCCAGATCAATAACGGCGATAAAAAATAAAATGGCTCCAACTACTACATAAGACGGATTTTCAATATGCGTTGAATAATCCAATGCCCAGGGACAAGTCAGTATCCATACATAAATAAACCATTTGGGGACATTAGAGATTCTGCGGGAAATATACCAGCCTAAAAAAACCAGAGCCGAGAAAGTCAGAATATTCAATAAAATATACGGTGCTTCAGGAATTTTCAGCAATTGGATCGGCAAAGAAATGAGTAATCCCTGAAGGCCACCCGGTATTTGCGTCTGCGAATAAACTACATCAGGACCGAAAAACGGATATATTTTGGTTGTGAATGATTGCAAGCCAATCAGATATATTTGCAGCTCATCATCCCCGGCAAACTTAGACAACCCCATTAAAAAGCGGAAAACAAAAAGGAGAAAAAGAACAGAAAACGTAATGACTTTTTTCAGGGTCTTGTTATTCATTGAAGTTTACTTTAGGAAGTCATCAATAACATGCTCACGCTGATAGCAAATTTACAATTTTCATTCCTTTACACAATCCGTTGAAAAACCTGCGCTGTACGGTTCGTGTTGTAAATAGTCATTTTAACACCGCTTCCGGAGTTTTTAGCAACATAGTTCACTTTCGGATCAATCCTACCGTGCCCACCGAATGCTATATCATCAGAATTCAGGAGCAAGCGATATGCTCCGGCTTTAGGTACAGGAAACTCGTAACCCGGAATAGAGTTTGCCGGATGAAAATTAAACACAAAAATCAGATGGTTCCGTTCAAAAGCAATGGTTTTATTGTGCTCATCCACATTCAACTGGTTGCCGAACAACGATGACATGATCTTATGTTCCCTGATCACCCGGATCATAGCTTTATCAAAATCATCTAAGTAGTGGTATTTCAGATCAGGATCATCCGCCAGCGACCATTGCCGGCGACAATATTTATAGCTCCAGTCGTTGCCTTCACGTGGAAAATCGATCCATTCAGGATGGCCGAACTCATTCCCCATAAAGTTCATATAAGCATTTCCACCGAGCGAAATAGTGAATAGGCGGATCATTTTATGTAAAGCGATACCCCGCTCAACAATCAGGTTCTGGTCTTCCTTGCGCATATGGAAATACATCTCTTTATCCATCAGCCGAAATGCCAGCGTTTTATCTCCCACAAGCGCCTGGTCGTGCGACTCGGCATAAGCCACCGTTTTCACATACGGCAGACGATCATTCAGCACCTGCCACAATTCGTGGATGTTCCAGTCTTCATCTTTATATTCTTTCAACAGTTTAATCCAGAAATCAGGTATGCCCATACCGAGCCGGTAATCGAACCCCAGCCCACCTTCGTCTACCGGAAAAGTCAGCCCCGGCATACCCGTTACATCTTCAGCAATACTTGCAGCCCCCGGATATAATTCATGCGTCAGCTGATTAGCCAGTTGCAGATAGGTTAAGGCGTCAAACTCCACTCCCTGACGGAAATACTTTTCGCGTGAATCAATAGTTTCCAACCCGTGATGATAATACATCATCGAGCCAACACCATCGAAACGGAAACCGTCGAAATGAAACTCTTTCAACCAGTATTTGATGTTTGAAAGGAGAAACCGTAACACTTCCGTTTTGCCGTAATCGAACAGTTTCGAGTCCCACTGCGGATGCTCACCCCGGCTGCCCGGATGGAAATACTGTGCATCAGAACCATCGAACTCGTTGATACCTTCCACTGTATTTTTGACCGTATGCGAATGGACAATATCGAGGATGACTGCCAGCCCCATTTCGTGGGCTGTTTTTATCAGTTGCTTCAGCTCCTCCGGCGTTCCGAACCTCGATGACGGTGCAAAGAAACTCGACACATGGTAACCAAACGATCCATAATACGGATGCTCCTGAACAGCCATCAGTTGGATAGCGTTGTAGCCGCCTGCTTTGGCCCGTGGCAAAACATTCTCGGTAAATTCCAGGTAGGAACCGACTCCTTCTTTTTCCTGTGCCATACCCACATGGCATTCATAAATAAAAAGTTCTTCCTCCTGCCGAATCTTATATGTGTCACCAGACCAGTTAAAAGCTTCCGGGAGCCAGAGTTGCCCGCTGAAATTCTTTGTATCCTCATCCTGAACAACCCGCGTGATATACGCAGGTATGCGGTATTGCAGCCCTTTAGCCGAGTCAACCAGCACCTTTAATTTACTACCATGTACGAAAGTGTCTTTGTAATCATTTTCCGGCAGAAAGATCTCCCATATACCAAACTCATTCCGCTGCAATGGATGACTAAACTGCTCCCAGTTATTAAAATCTCCCACCAGGTAAAGCGCATTTGCCTGCGGCGCCCACTCGCGGTAAATCCATCCTTTCCGATCCGGATCATAGTGAATACCGAAGTGCTTATACCCGTCAGCTATCTGAGAAAGTCCTCCGAAGTCCTCATCAATAACCTTCAGGCGCGCCAGGTAACGTCCATACCGTTCCTCGATGTCTTTGGCACTCGGCTCCAGCCACGGATCCTGTTTGATGAGTTTCAACTTTTTACCAGTCATGGTTCAAATATTTCTTCGAAAATACAAAATGCGTTGTTCCGTATGTTAAGAAATGAATGATAATAAGTAAAAAATGAAATTTCTGAAAATATCAGAAGGATGTTTGCACGATTTTCATTCGGGCAACTAACTAATTCAGAAAAAAGCTATTTTTGATATGTGATTGAATTTATTCTGAACAACCAAAAAGTAACAACGGACAAACCCGCCGGTATGTCGCTCCTGGACTTCATCAGGAAAGATTATCATCTGTTCGGTACCAAGATCGGTTGCCGCGAAGGTGATTGCGGCGCTTGTACTGTGTTGGAAGGAAGTCTTACAGACGGAAGAGTAAGGTATAAAACCATTGTCTCCTGTCTCACGCCGCTGATTAATGTGCACGGCAAACATATCGTGACGGTGGAAGGGCTGAACATGGAAGATTTGTCTCCTGTACAGCAGGCAATGGCCGATCATGCCGCTACACAATGTGGTTTCTGCACACCCGGTTTTGTGGTCTCGCTGACGGGATTGCTTCTGTCTGACGAGCAAAAAGATCCTTTACAGGCCATCAGCGGAAACATTTGCCGGTGCACGGGCTATAAGTCCATTGAGAAAGCAGCTGTGGAAACCGGCCATCTCAAACAGTCGATCCCTGAAGGCAAGGAGATCGAAACGATGCTCGAAAAGGAGTGGCTTCCCGATTATTTTGCAGATATCCCGGAATTATTAAAAGAAATTCCGCCCAGGACAAATGCTCAGGATAATTCCGTCAAAATAGCCGGCGGCACTGATCTGATGGTGCAACAGCATGATGTCATCAGGCATTCAGACATTCATCCACTGCTGAATACGTTGCCATCCGACATAACTGTTTCCGGTGGAAAAATTCAGATAGGTGCCGGTATAAACGCCAACGATTTTCTTCATAATTCTCTTATCGGGGAATATTTTCCTTCGCTGCCAGAACATGCATCGCTTATTGCTTCGGAGCAAATCCGCAACATGGGCACACTGGCCGGTAATATGGTGAACGCCTCCCCCATCGGCGACATGAACATTCTACTGCTGGCACTTGAAGCAACCCTTCTGCTTGAAAACAGATCAGAAAAGCAACGCGAATTACCGCTGAAAGACTTTTTCCTTGATTACAAAAAATTAGATCTGGAAAAAGAGGAACTGATCAAATATATCGTCATAGAGCCTCAAAAAGAAGATGTATTATTCAACTTTGAGAAAGTGAGCAAACGCACCTATCTCGACATTGCATCGGTCAATTCGGCAATCACAGTTAACTCAGAAGGGAAAACAATCCGGAAAATAAATTTTGCTTTGGGGGGCATTGCAGCCATTCCTAAGTTTATGGCTAAAACAAGCGCTTTCCTGCATGGAAAAGAACTTTCCATTGACACACTGGGCAAGGCCCTGGATGTCTTACAGCAGGAGATAGCTCCCATTGATGACATCAGGGGAAGTAAAGAATATAAGCGGTTGCTGGCGCGCCAGTTGTTTTTACAGCACTTTCTGAAACTATTCGGGAACATGCTGGATGAAGAAGGGATTTATCAATTAATGACCACAAAATCTATAGCATCATGAAAAATATAGACACAGGTGGTCATGTTACCGGACGCTCAGTTTATGTGGATGACATTCCGGAACTTACGGGCACGCTGCATGCTGTTCCGGTTTTGTCGGAAAAAGCCCATGCGCTGATTTCAAAGATGGATCTTACGCAGGCTGAAAAAGCAAAAGGAATTATCGGCATTCTGGCAGCAAAAGACATTCCGGGCGAGAACCAGATCGGAGGCATCCTTCCCGACGAGCCACTGTTTGCCACAGATGAAGTGCATTACATCGGCCAGCCGGTAGCGGTTATCATCGCCACAGATCATTTTGCAGCCCATGATGCTCGAAAACTGGTCAAAATCGACTATGAAGAATTAGATGTGATCACCGACCCGCGTGTAGCTCAACAGAAAGGACAATTGTTATTCCCACCCCGCACTTTCGCCAATGGTGATATGGACAAAGGTTTTACAGATTGTGATTATATCTTCGAAGGCCGTGCCGACAGCGGCGGGCAGGAACACATCTACATTGAAACCCAAGGCTCGTATGCCGTTCCGCAGGAAAACAACAACCTAAAGGTTTTTTCGTCAACACAGGGGCCAACCGTAGTCCAGAAAACTATTGCCAGGGTACTGGGACTTCCCATGCACTGCATTGAAGTGGACGTCACGCGCCTGGGTGGTGCTTTCGGCGGCAAGGAAGACCAGGCTACGGCATGGGCAGTTATGGCAGCACTGGCAGCGAAGAGGTTTCATAAACCCGTCAAGCTTATCCTTGACCGCGACGACGATATTGTAGCAACAGGAAAACGGCATCCATACAGTTCCGATTTCCGCATTGGGCTTGACAAAGATTTGAAAATTAAAGCTTTTGAAGTAACTCTTTATCAGAACGGCGGGGCAGCTGCCGACCTAAGCCCGGCTATTATGGAACGGACGCTCTTCCATGTAACCAATGCCTACTACATCCCGAACGTTAAAGCTACGGCCTACAGTTGCAAAACCAACCTGGCGCCATTTACGGCTTTCCGGGGATTCGGAGGACCACAGGGGATGTACGTTATTGAGGCGGCTATTGCCCATGCCGCTACCCGACTCGGTGTGGACAAATCCGAAATTCAGCAACAAAATCTTATCGACAAAGGAGATCAGTTTCATTACGGACAGGTGTGCGACAGTCACAATGCCCGAAAAAGCTGGGAAGAATTACATCATCATTTTAATGTTGAAAAAGCCCGTTCCGCTGTAAACGACTTCAATAAAACTCATCGTTTCGTAAAAAAAGGGCTTTCGATCATGCCCATATGTTTTGGCATTTCATTTACCAAAACACCCATGAACAACGCCAGAGCACTGGTACATGTTTATCAGGACGGAAGTGTGGGTGTGAGTACGGGTGCGGTGGAAATGGGTCAGGGCGTCAACACCAAGTTGATGCAGGTGGCCGCTCGTGTTTTTTCCGTGAACACCTCCCGGATCAAACTGGAGACTACCAACACTACGCGTGTGGCTAACACCTCTCCTACAGCTGCCAGCTCCGGCGCTGATCTCAACGGGAAAGCCCTGCAAATTGCCTGCAACGAGATCCTGCAGCGACTTAAAAAAGAAGCGGCTGAACTATTGAAAACAGAAATAGTGCATATCAGTATCCGCAACGAAAAAGTTTATATCGATGATCAACCTACCGAACTGGCTTGGGAAGCACTGGTGGAAAAGGCCTTCCTCAGTCGCATCAAACTGTCGGAAGTGGGGCATTATGCCACACCGGTGATTCATTTCGATAAGACAAAAGAAAAAGGCCATCCGTTCACGTACCATGTGTATGGTGCAGCCCTCATCACCGTGACCCTCGACTGCATCAAAGGAATATATGAAACAGACAGCGTTCAGATCGTCCATGATTTTGGCAACAGTTTGAACCTGACCATAGACAAAGGACAGGTAGAGGGCGCCGTGGTGCAGGGCATCGGCTGGATGACCCTGGAAGAGCTGACCTATGATCAAAACGGCCATCTGCTGGCTGACAGCCTGTCGAAATATAAGATTCCGGATGTTTATTCTGCGCCTAAAGTGATTGAAACAATCCCGCTGGTGACCAACGGCCCGGAACTGGCCATCATGAAATCGAAGGCTGTGGGCGAGCCTCCGTTTATGTATGGAATCGGGGTCTATTTTGCTTTGCGCAATGCAGTCAGGGAATTTAACCCTGAAACACCTCTGGGTTACAATGCTCCGCTTACACCTGAAAAGGTATTACTGGCCCTGTACGACAAGAAAGGGTAAGACAGGAAATGAAGAAATAAGCTCCCGGCTCAATTTGCAAGACATTGGGAAATCACGGATATTCAGAGCAATATTGAAAGAAAATCATTTTTCCTTTGTTCATTTCTTGTCTCGCCAAGAAACGAACCAAAGAAGGCGACCCGAAACGTATGCTTCCTCCCTCTCTGTGAAACAACTTGAAATAATACAAAAGTAGTCTCGTCTGAGACAAGAAACGCAAGCGCCTTTTGTTTATTTCTACGTGTTTCCCATTCACGCCAATGCTGGCCCGCCGTTTCGGTTTACCAACCCGCAGCTAACGCTTAATACACCATAAGAAGATAGTAAATACAGAAATAAAATGCTTACATCGGATTGTTGAGGTTTGGGCTTCCGCCTTTGAAAAAATGCGTCAAGAAAATCAAGCCATGGAACGTTAAGAAAGAAAATCTGTTTGATCTCGCCTTAGGCGAGTGAGTTGTTTTCTTTTAGTGGAATGGATTGATTTTTAGCAATTTTTTCANNGAATGTATTGATTTTTAGCAATTTTTTCAGCAGTGGCGGCATTTTTTGCTTCCTTTTTTTTGCTGCAGAAAAAAAGGAAGAGCCAGCCCGGCTTGAGGGCAAAGGGCATTATTAAATTACTTTTATTCAAGACAGTATGACTTGTTTGAGATAGATCAGTATAATTTGCGCATTTCTTAGCATCTTTGCATCAGGATCTTAAAATACAATAATAAATGGACGACATATATTCAAAAATTAATAGCCTGTCTGAAAAATACAGGGATTACACAGCATCCAATCTCTCGAAACTTGTCAAGATAAAATCGCTCAGCAAAGAGGAAAAAGACGCCCAGCTTGAATTGAAACGACAGATGGAGGAAGCCGGTTTTGACGAGGTGAACATTGACGGATTGGGCAACGTGATCGGACGTATTGGCAACGGGAAGAAAATACTTGCCATAGACGGGCATATGGACACAGTGGACATGGGAAATCTGGACAACTGGGATTTTGACCCGTTGGGTGGCGAAATAAAAGACGGTTTTGTCCATGGCCGCGGTTCGGTAGATCAGGAGGGCGGCCCGGCATCTTTTATTACTTCCGGAAAGATACTTAAGGAATTAGGATTCGATAAGGACCTCACCATTTATTTTGTCGGAAGTGTGATGGAAGAAGACTGCGACGGCCTTTGCTGGAAGTATATTATTGAAGAGGACAAGATCAAACCAGACCTTGTGATCAGTACCGAGCCCACCAACCTGAACATTTATCGCGGTCATCGCGGAAGGATGGAGATTCATGTGAGTTTTTATGGCGTTTCTTCTCATGGTTCAGCTCCTGAGCGGGGAAAGAATGCGATCTACATGGCCTCGAAAGTGGCACTGGAGATTGAAAAACTGAATGAGCGCTTAGCTTATGACGAATTTCTGGGAAAAGGGAGTGTAACTATTTCAGAGTTTATTTCTGACAGCCCCTCGCTCTGTGCTGTTTCCGACTTTGCCCGCCTTCATCTGGACCGCCGTTTAACCTGGGGAGAAACCAAAGAATCGGCCGTAGCTGAAATTGAGCAGCTTATTGAAGGAATGAATGCAAAAGTTGAAGTCCTGTATTATGAAGAAGAAGCCTATACAGGGCTTACATATGGTATGGAAAAATACTACCCGACCTGGAAAATTCCTGAAAACCATGAACTTGTGCAAACGGGCGTACACACGTATGAACATCTTTTTCATAAAAAACCTAAAGTTGATAAATGGACCTTTTCGACAAACGGCGTGGTGATCAATGGAATATATGGGATACCGACTATAGGATTTGGTCCCGGTAATGAAGTACTGGCGCATGCCCCGAACGAAAAAGTGGCCATCAACGACCTGGTTGCAGCCTCCGCCTTTTACGCGGGTTTTGTTTATGAACTAAGCACCAAATAATTGCCCGTGCAAACTTACCAGGTACACGCCCGGACTATTAAAAAAAGAATAACATGAACATTAAAGAAAGAATAGATAAGCTGGCGCAAACAAAAGCAGCGCTTTATCAAAAGGATTTCCTGCTGACATGGGAGAAATCCGAAGACGACCTTAAAGCAGTTCTTGAGATTGCCGATCTGTTAAAGCATTTGCGTGACGAAAACATCTCACCAAGGTTATTTGATTCGGGGCTTGCCGTTTCCATTTTCAGGGACAAATCAACACGGACAAGGTTTTCCTATGCGTCGGCGGCTAACCTGCTTGGCCTTGCCGTTCAGGATATGGACGAGACAAAGTCACAGATCGCCCACGGCGAAAGCGTCAGGGAAACCGCCAATATGACCTCGTTCCTTTCTGATTTTATCGGTATTCGCGATGACATGTACCTGGGCGAAGGAAATAAATATATGCGCGAGGTAGCTACAGCGCTGGATGAAGGTTATCAGCAAAAAGTGCTCCCCTCACGCCCGGGAATTGTGAACCTGCAATGCGATATGGACCATCCGACACAGTCGATGGCCGATCTTCTTCATCTTAAAAACACCTACGGCTCCATTGAGGCATTGAAAGGAAAAAAGATCGTTATGAGCTGGGCTTATTCACCCAGTTATGGCAAACCACTTTCCGTACCGCAGGGAATTATTGCCTTAATGACACGATTCGGGATGCATGTGGAACTTGCGTATCCCGAGGGTTACGGGCTGATCCCCGAAATTGTTGAACTTGCGGGAAAGAATGCTGAAGAAAGTGGTGGCTCATTTAAAGTCAGTAATTCGATGAAAGAAGCCGTTAAAAGTGCCGACATCGTGTATCCGAAAAGCTGGGCTCCGTTTCACATCATGCAGCAACGAACA
>DGOT01000101.1:20315-27646 GCA_002389465.1 Bacteroidales bacterium UBA4459
ATGCGCTCTACATGCATTGTCTCCCTGCCGACATTTCGGGGGTTTCGTGCAAAGAAGGTGAAGTGGAAGCGGCGGTTTTTGAGAAATACAGAATCAAAACTTATCACGAAGCGGGCTACAAACCTTACATTATTGCCGCCATGATGCTGGCCAATAAGTTTGAGCATCCGGCTGATGTCCTCAGCCGGATTTATGAGAAGGGATTAAAGAGGGTTCGTCTTTAATAATTTCCCCGGACTGATTCGGTCAGCAAGTTGATTCTTTTCTTTAACAACAACCCCGTTTTTAATAACTACTTCAGGATAGCCGATGGTAGTATAGTCTTCGTAAATATCCAGGTCGCAATTTGAATAATGATTTTGGGCAGAAATTATTTTCTCTGTTTCCGGGTTCCAGACGACCAAATCGGCATCGGCTCCCTCCACAATTTTCCCCTTAGCGGAAGACATGCCAAATATTTTTGCCGCGTTGGCAGATGTTAATGCAACAAACTGGTTTATAGTTATTTTATTTGTGAGCACACCGTATGTGTAGATTAAACTCAGCCGGTGTTCAACGCCCCCGGCACCATTCGGAATTTTCCGGAAGTCATCTTTACCCCGGTCTTTCTGTACCTGCGTAAACGGGCAATGGTCCGTCCCAATTGTATCGATAACTCCGTCTTTTAAGGCTGCCCACAATGCTTCATTATCCAACTTTTTGCGCAAGGGAGGACTGAAGACAAATTTCGACACCTGTTCGAAGGTGCCTTCAAATTTCGAGTCGTCAAGAACAAGATACTGCGGGCATGTTTCGGCATAAACTTCCTGTCCGTTTTTCTTTGCTTCGGCAATATATTTAAGCGATTCCTTTGATGACACATGGACAATATATAGCGGGCAGTTTGCCTCAGCTGCCAGCCCAATGGCTTTTTCCACTGCCAATGCCTCCGCTTCTGCCGGACGGGACAATGGATGATATTTAGCGGAGAGTTTATTTTCTACGGCAAATTTATTTCTTAAAATCTCAATCTCGTCTCCTAACTCGCAATGGGCCGTTACCATTCCCCCTGCTTTCCCGACCGCTTTCATTACTTGAAACAGCGCATCGTCATCCAACCCGATGCTGTCCTTGTAAGCCATGTAAACTTTAAAAGACCGGAAGCCTTCATGCTCCATGCAGTCTGAAATTTCCTGTTCCATTGTATTCCGCCACTCCACCGGACTCACATGAAATGCGTAATCTGTCAGGCAACCTTTTGCTTCCGATTTACGCAATTCAATAGCATCGGCAAGTAATTGATCTTTCTTCGGCGTAACAAAGTCGATAAATGTTGTTGTCCCGCCATAAAGAGCGGCTTTGCTGCCTGTGAGAAAATCATCAGACGAGAAACCGGCAGGCGTTGGTAAATGCATATGAACGTGCGGGTCCATCCCGCCAGGAAAAACAGAGCATCCGTCTGCATCGATGATCTTATCAGGTACGGAAACCAAATTAAGATCACTTCCGATATCTGTAATCTTTCCATTCTGAATCAGGACATCCGCCTTACGACTGCCGTCAGCATTGATAATAGTTCCGTTTTTTATTAAAAGTGTCATTTTTATGCTAATTCTTTTTCAAATAACTCCTCCTTATTTTTACTGAAGCCAAGTTTTTTTAAATATTTAACATGTTTTGGTGTGCCTCCCTGCGTGATTATTTTCTTAAATCCTTCATTGACAAAATGATCTTTCAAATGATAATAAACGTATTTACCGTTTTTATAGTCGCGGTACTCAGGGATGACGTAATCGAGGCCTACCCTGAGCACATCTCCGTTTTCTCTGTGAGCAAGGAATACTCCGGCAACAGCCAAATTCCGTAATACAAAAAAACTTATCGTGTTCATCTCGGCTTTGTATTCGAATCCGGGAAAAAACTTGTGTATCTCCTCTTTGTGGAATTTCAGAAATTTCAGCAGGTATTTGTTGTCTCCTCTCACTTCAAGAGTGTCGAATAGATTGGGCTTTGAGTAAATTTTAAGGAGATAATAAACGTCGACGGCCACAATAAAACCGTTCAGGGCCATGACCGGATAGGCGTCGATCAAAAAACCATAAGTGGCAAAAGTTCCGGCACCTGCCAGGTTGATCCACCGGAACTTTACGATCGAGTTCATGGTCATTGAAAGAGCAATAACCACTGAAGCCGCATATCCTATCCATTGAAGTATTTGTGGATCCATATGAATAAATTTATTTTGCTACAACTTTTTCCAAAGCCGCTTAGATTGGTCTCTCGCAAATGCCGTTACGTCTTTTTCATCAACATGAAGCACTTTCCTGTTTTTTACAATAAGCCTCCCATCGGAGATCACATGCTGCACATTATTGGATGAAAAGCCAAAAATAAAATGCCCCAAAAAATTATTCTGGTTTATTTCCGTCGGGGCATCATAGTCCAGAACAACAAGATTATTTTCGCCATCGCCGGAAAACATATTTGACGCCAGGTAGTTGTGAACCATCACAAAACGATCGTATGCTACCTGAAAATCAATTTCGTCTTTGCTCTGCCCGACAAAGTAAGCGGCCTGCGCACTTCTGATCATATCACTGTGCATGCCATCTGTACCGAGCATGATCCTTTTTCCCAGATCTCTGGAGTTGAAAAAACCCACGTTATTATTCAGGTTGCTTTCTGTATTCTGAACTACACAGGCTTTTGAATTTTTAACTACTTCCCGTTCTGTCTCATTAATATGCAAACAATGGGCTAAAATTGTTTTTGAAGATTCCAGAACGCCAAAATCATGTAGTCTCTCAACAACTCTTTTTCCATGATTCTTTACACACTGTTGTTGATCATATTCATCTTCTGCCACATGGATATGGATGCCCGAATTGTATTTTCGCATCAAACCCACCGCTTTTTTCAGTGTATTGTCACTTACCGTAAAAGAAGCATGCAAACCGACAAGCCCCTGACGGCTCTGCAGAAAACTTTCCGTCTCGGCGAGTGCTTTTTCAGTTTTATCCTGCCCGTCCCTGTCTGAAATTTCGTAACAAAGTAAATGACTGACACCCACTTTTTCGAATGCCCCGGCAATTACATCCAGTGACCCTTCAATAAAGTTCGGTGATGCATGGTGGTCAATCACAAAAGTGGCACCTGCTTTAGCACAAGCAATAGCCGTTGCCAAAGCGCTGGCTTCAATACTTTCTTTGTCGAGGGCTTTATCTAAATTCCACCAGATATATTTCAGTATTTCCAGAAAGTTCTTCGGTGATTTTTTCGGAGGAGGCATACCTCTTGCCAGTGCCGAGTAGGCATGATGGTGCCCGACAGCAAAAGATTTAGTCACCAGTTTACCCTCACAGTCGATCAACTCATCTTCCGGTGAAATGTTCATCTGACCGAAATCATTATAAGGCGTTATCAAACCTTCATGCCCTTCTTCAACTTTTAAATGAGCATGAGAGAACGCTAAAGTTTCCCAGTTAATGAATGTTGTATTTTTTAAGATCAATGACATTTTGCTATTCTTTACCCGAATACCGGATTTTATTTCTTGAGCGGTAGTTTCAACCTCTTAACCCCATCAAATGTACGAAAAGCATTAGCTACTGCAGCGGCTGTCGGCACAAGGCCTATCTCACCAATACCTTTGGCACCATAAGGCCCTACCGGGTCTTTCACTTCAATGCCCTTTACAATGATCTCAGGTGTTTCATGTGCCCGTAATATACCTAATTTCCGCATTTTATCATGCACCAGGTAACCATCTTTCATCGGAAGTTCCTCAGTCAGGGCATATCCCAGTCCCATGTGAACACCCCCTTCTATCTGCCCTTCAAAAAGCATGGGATTCATAATTTTCCCTGCATCATGGGCAGCAACAAGTTGTGTGACTTCACCTTCATCATTTAAAATACACACCTGGGCCGCATATCCGTATGAATAATGAATGATGGGATTTTCTGCATCCGTTCCCGGCTTTGAAGTCCAGTCGCAAATAAATTCACCCCTGTAGGTTTTCCCTGCCAGGTCTTTCAGGGGCCTGCTTTTCATATCCTCTTTCAGATTTTTAGCGGCATTAATCACTGCCAGGCCAACCAATGCCGTAGCTCGTGAAGAGGTGGTCATTCCTGTTTTGATTTGTGCCTTTGTATCCACCTCAACCCTGATTATTTCAGGGTTCAGACCCGTTTCTTCGCACAGTGTCTGGAGAGCCATGTTGTGGACTCCCTGTCCCATTTCAGTCCAGCCGTGCTGAAGAATGATCTTTTTATCGGAAACAATCTGAATAATCACTTTAGACTCATCATTCATACCGTTGCCAACGCCTGAGTTTTTTATGGCACATGCCAGCCCGGCAAACTTTGCCTTATAAAAATCATCTTTTACGGCATCCAGGCAGGCCCTTATACCCACCCCCTGCAACTTCTGCCCGGTTGAAGTGGTAAGACCGTCCACCAGCGCATTATCATACCGAAACTTCCACCGATCGAAGCCGCCCTGGTAACAAAGGTCATCCACACAGCTTTCCAGGGCAAAGGCAACCTGGTTGGCTCCGAATCCACGCATGGCTCCACAAGGTATATTATTGGTGTACACTGTTTTTGCTTCTATGTCAACTTCAGGGATAAAATATCCCCCCGCGGCATGTCCTGCCACACGTTCCATAACTTTCATACCTACGGAAGCATAGGCGCCCGTATCACCGACAGCCCTTAATTTCAGGGCGGTAAGTTCGCCGTTCTTGCCAGCGGCCAGCGTGATATTCATAAAAACAGGATGACGCTTCGGGTGTAAGCGTATAGACTCTTCGCGGGTCAACGTAAGTTTAACGGGTTGATCCATCAGAAAAGCGAACAGAGCCGTCTGCCCCTGAATGCTCAGGTCTTCCTTGCCGCCGAAACCACCACCGTTCGGAACCAGTATGACTCTGACCTTTTCCTCCGGCAGGTTCAATATCATGGCTATCTGACGCCTGTCTTCATAAACGCCCTGGCTCTGGCTGAAAATCTCCAGCCCTCCTTTACCATCGGGCCGGGCAACAGCAGCTTCTTTTTCCAGATACCCATGTTCGACACGTTGTGTTTCGTACCTCCCTGAACTTACAAATGCCGCCTTTTTTATGGCATCATCCGCATCACCGATCGTAAATTGGGTAGTTTCAAAATTATTGGGTCTTTCGGAATGTATCCGATCGCTTTTTACCGCCTCGAAAACATCTGTTACCGGTGTAAGAACCTCATATTCTACTTCTATCAGGCTTACGGCGTGTCGTGCTATCTCATCGGTTTCAGCCACCACACCTGCTAAAACATCTCCGATGTAATTAATTGTCTGGCCTTCTTTCAGCATGACGGGCCAATCCTGTAAGATAAGCCCCACATATTGTGCTCCAGGAATATCCGCGGCGGTGAAAACCCTTTGAACTCCCGGAAGTTTTTCAGCTTTGGAGGTGTCAATTTTCAGAATCTTTGCTCTCGGATAATCACTGAATTTTAAAGCGGCATAAAGCATCCCCTTCAGAAATATATCATCCACAAATTTGCGCTTACCAATTGCTGTATTGTAAGCTTCGTATTTGGGATGCGAAACACCTACCCTGCCTGATGTTCTTCTTATGTCCACATGCTCATTCTCCAATATGGCTTTTGCCGATTTTTGAATGGCAGTTTCAATTTTTTTGTATCCTGTACAACGGCATAAATGCGGCTTGATCGCCTTGTGTATTTCTTCGATATCCGGCGTTGGATTGTCCTGTAACAGAACCTTTGTCCGGCTGATGAAACCGGGCGTACAAAAACCGCATTGCACGGCTCCTTCATTTACCATTGTCTTGGCAATAGTATCCAGAACATAAGGAGGAAATCCTTCAGGTGTGAACACTTCTGCATCCTGCAGCTTGCTCATTTTTGTCACACACGAAAGCACAGCCTTTCCGTTAACTTCCACCGTACAAGCTCCACAAGCCGCTTGGCCCGAACAGCCATCCTTCACTGAGGTAAGGTGCTTGTCAAGCCTCAGAAATTCCAGCAAAGATTTGTCAGGATTTCCTTGATAATCCTGTTTTTTCCCGTTTAGCACAAATGAGATCATAGCAAAAGCTGTTTAAGATTTTCAAGTTCAGGCACAATTGCGTCAGGCAATTTATGGAGATGCTCCACAGCTTTTAAATCTTTCAGCCCGCTTCCTGTCAGAAGAACAACATTATTTGTATCCGGTTTTAACTGATCGTTGTTTTTATAATGTAGCATTCCGGCAAAGGCCGTTGCGGCAGCAGGCTCGGCAAACAGTCCTGTGTTTTTTGACAAGATCGCCGAGGCTTCCAGTATTTCAGCATCACTGACTGTCAGGAACTCTCCTTTATATTTCAGGATATAATCTCTGGCCATATAAAAATTACGGGGCACATCAACGGAGATTGAATCGGCCAGTGTCCTGCTTTTCCGTATTTCAAAATCAGTATTCCCGATATTGCGCACGAGGTTGTCACTCTTTTCAGCCTGAACGGCAACAATACAGGGCATTTTCTCAATGACTTGAAGTTTCAGCAAATCTTCAAAACCTTTATAAACTCCTGAAATGATCACGCCATCACCCACGGGCACGAAAATCCTGTCGGGGACACGCTGGCCGAGTTGTTCAAACAGTTCAAAAGCCACCGTTTTCTTACCCTCAATCGTAAATGGATTGAATGCCGTATTGCGGTTGTGCCAGCCGAATTCTTCCGTAATTTTAATACTAAAATCAAAGGCGTCATCATAAGTTCCTTTTATGGGGACTATTGTTGCGCCGTACATCATGATCTGTTTTAATTTGGCCACCGGAGCATTGGCCGGAACAAGCACTACTGCTTTTTGCTTTTGCGCGGCACAAATTCCTGCCAGTGACGAACCTGCATTCCCTGTTGAGGCGGTCACAATTATTTGATAACCCTGCTCTTTGGCATAAGCTGAAACTACTGCCGACGCACGATCTTTAAACGAATAAGTAGGATTCTGGGAGTCATCTTTCAGAAATAACTTAAAAGGTAAACTGGCATGGTCTATTTCCTGGATTGAGTACAAGGGCGTATTGCCGATTTTAAGGTTAGGAAGACTTCCAATACTGTTTATGGGCAGCAGGTCAAGAAAATTGTTCTTTTTCAGTTTATAAAAACCAAACCCGTTCTCAATGAGTTTCTGATAATCATAAATCGTTTTTAAAACTCCTTTTGGCGGCAAGTCCGAAGTGTTTTTTTTAGCACATACAGGGCAAAGGTATTTCACCTCCGATTTGGCATATTGTGTACCGCAATCATTGCACTGGTATCTGAACTTTTGATTTGCCATGACTTATTTTTTCATACAAAGATA
>DGOT01000133.1:0-8899 GCA_002389465.1 Bacteroidales bacterium UBA4459
AAATCATTTGCTTCTGCCTGTATTGCAGCAGCTTTATTTACATAAATAGCTCCCATATTATAATATGCCTCAAAGAACTCAGGATTAACGTCTGCTGCTTTCTGGTAATATTTCTCAGCATCTACCGTATTGCCTTCATCGTCATAGGTTTTTCCCAATAGGAAGAAAAGATTGGAATTGCTAGGATCCTGCTCTACAGCCTGAAGCAAACTGGCTTGCAACTTCTCGTTCTCTCCTCTTTCCAAATACAACTGGGCTTCTTCCAACAACAATGTCAATTCATTAGGCATTCGTTCCCTTCCGGTTTTGATAATCTCTATCGCACGGGCAGTATCACCCAATTGCTTAACCGCCCTGTTATAATAAATATAAACGCGGGGATCTTCAAAATTTGCATCCACACACTTCTCCAGGTATTCGGAAGCCGACTCCGGATCATTACCATAAACACCAGCCATCCCCACATTAAATGCAGCTATGGTATCCATTTTACCGTTCATTTCGGCAATGTGATAAGCAATTTTAAAATCTTCAATAGCACCGGCAAAGTCGCTATTCTGAAATGCGCTCCCTCCCTTTATATAGAACTGATTAGTAAGATTTGCAAGGTAAACGGAGATTTCATCTTTATACGTTCCTTTAATATCCAATTCCTTTGCTTTTTTAAGTGCTTCATACGATTTCAAAGCAGCGTCCGGCTCGTTAAGTAACTCAGCGATACCTGTTTGCGAAGCTATATTGTAATAGATTTCGCCGGCGTAAAGCCATGTTTTGGGATCGTTAACGGTTTTTTCATGCTTACAGGCTTCGTCAATGGCCTCTTTAGCTTTTTTGTATTCGCCGTTTTTATTATACATGTATGCACTTGTTCTTTTGTTTTTCTGTGCATAGCTACCGAGACTTATCAGTAAACTAAGTCCTACTAAGATTAATGTTCGTTTCATTTATTAAAGGTTTTAATTTGTTAGCAAATATAGCAATAACCATTATTGTGCCAGACTAAATATATTTAAAAAGGTTCTAAATATTACCTGCTTATTGACTGACCTTCAACCTGCTTTACTCATCAACATGCTCCTCTGATGCATCATCAGGTAACTCCTGCCCTTCAATTCCTTCTTCATTTTCCTGATCCATTTCGACATCTTCTCCTTCTTCGAGTTCAATTTTTGCGACAGCAGCTATTTCATCCCCGTCTTCAATTCTGATCAGCCGAACACCCTGCGTAGCCCTACCCATCACCCGCACATCTTCCATTCCCATTCTGATAGCTATTCCTGATTTATTAATGATCATCAACTGGTCAAAGTTCGTGACTTCTTTAATGGCAATCAAAGCACCTGTTTTCTCCGTTATATTAATAGTTTTAACGCCCTTTCCTCCCCTATTAGTTATTCTGTAATCATCTATTTCAGAGCGTTTTCCATATCCTTTCTCCGACACTACAAGTATAGTTTTCTCCGTATCTTCAATGCAGATCATACCAATTACCTCATCATTCTTCCCTTCAAGAGTAACTCCTCTTACTCCGGAAGCACCCCGTCCCATCGGCCTGACTTTAGCTTCGTTAAAACGAATAGCTCTGCCCGATCGCTTGGCAAGGATCACTTCGTTCGATCCGTTTGTTAATCGTGCAGCAAGCAGTTCGTCTCCTTCGCGAATATTGATGGCAATAATTCCGTTCTGGCGGGGCCGGGAATAGGCCTCAAGAGAAGTTTTTTTAATTGTACCTCCTTTTGTGGCAAGAATTATGAAGTTGTTGTTTGTATACTCCTCGTCTTTCAGGTCTTTTACATTGATGTAAGCTTTTACCGTATCTTCCGGATTAATGTTAATCAGATTCTGGATAGCTCTTCCTTTTGATGTTTTGGCACCCTCCGGTATCTCAAACACCCTCATCCAGAACACTTTTCCCTTCTCAGTAAAGAAGAGCATGTAATTATGGTTGGTGGCAATGAATAAATGCTCCAGAAAATCTTCATTACGCGTTGTGCTTCCACGCGAACCACGTCCTCCCCTCCTCTGCTGCCTGTATTCAGTCAAAGGTGTTCGCTTGATATAGCCCATATGGGAAATAGTGATCACCACTTTTTCGTCCGGAATAATGTCTTCCATCGAAATGTCTTCGGCCGTATAAACAACCTTCGACCTTCTTTCATCACCGTATTTTTCCTTTATCTGCAGCAATTCGTCTTTGATCACCTGCATCCTTCTGCCCTCATCACCAAGCAATTCCTTTAGAGCAGCGATCAGTTTCTGTAGTTCTTCATAGTCCGACTTTATTTTCTCCCGCTCCAGACCCGTCAGTTTCTGGAGTCTCATATCTAAAATAGCCCTCGCCTGGATCTCTGTCAGTTCAAAAGTATCCATCAATCCTTTTCTTGCTTCTTCCGGTGTTTTCGATGCCCTGATCAAGGCAATCACGGCATCCAGATTATCAAGTGCAATCAATAATCCTTCAAGAATATGAGCTTTCTTTTCGGCTTCTTTCAACTCATATTCCGTGCGGCGCACCACAACCTCATGGCGGTGCTCAACAAAGTAATGGATCATCTCTTTCAGATTCAGCGTTCTGGGGCGTCCATTAACCAGTGCCACATTATTCACACTGAATGAACTTTGCAGAGAAGTCATCTGATAAAGCTTGTTCAGCACAATGTTCGGAATAGAATCCCGCTTCAGGTCGTAAACAATTCGTAAACCATTTCTGTCTGATTCATCTCGTATATCCGAGATGCCGCCGATTTTCTTATCATTTACCAGGTCGGCTGTCTTGCGGATCATATCCGCTTTATTCACCATATACGGTATAGAAGTAACTATAATCTGCTCTTTACCGTGGCCATTTTCTTCAATGATCGCTTCACCCCTCATAACAATTCTTCCCCTGCCGTTCTCAAAAGCGTTAACCACGCCCTCATATCCGTATATAATCCCCCCCGTTGGGAAATCAGGCGCCTGAACAAGCTGGATCAGTTCACTCATTTCAATATCCCGGTTTTCAATGTAGGCAATGGTTCCGTTAATTACCTGCGAAAGGTTATGCGGGGCCATATTTGTTGCCATCCCAACAGCAATCCCCGAAGCTCCGTTTATCAACAGGTTCGGAATTTGTGTTGGCAAAACCGTAGGTTCATACAATGTGTCGTCAAAATTCAGCTGATGATCAACCGTGTCCTTGTCGATATCCACCAGCATTTCCTCAGCAATTTTCCGTAACCTGGCTTCCGTATAACGCATTGCCGCCGGATTATCACCGTCAATCGAGCCATAGTTACCCTGCCCTTCCACCAATGGATAGCGTAATGACCATTCCTGTGCCATACGTACCATGGAGTCATATACCGAAGTGTCGCCGTGCGGATGGTACTTACCCAGAACTTCACCCACAATTCTTGCTGATTTTTTATATGGACGGTTAGAAAAAACACCTAGCTCGTGCATTCCGAAAAGTACCCTACGGTGTACCGGTTTGAGCCCGTCTCTTACATCAGGAAGTGCCCTTGAAACAATTACCGACATCGAATAATCGATGTAGGCCGACTTCATCTGATTTTCAATATTTACTTTTATAATCCTGTCACCTTCAAATTCTCTTTCCATTCTCTATAACTACTTCTTAATTAATACCTTAGATAAAAGCTTGCAAAAATACGAATTTACAAAAAATATCCACATAAAACGGTCATAAATAGTGTTAATAATGTTAACAAATTCATGTTGACAAGATGGATAATTGAATCGTGCCGGGAACCATCGATCGAGAAGGTATTGAGTTGTTTGTTAAACAACTTTTTACTACAAGAATTCTTAGTAGATTTGCTGACTTTATGAACTATGTAAATTTTTGATAAATGACTTACTTAAACATCATTAAAGCAGGCTCTTTTCTCGCATTAAGTTTGCTGATTTCCTGCAACAGCCAAAACGAAAAGAAACAGCAGCATAAAGCAGCAGTAACAAAAGCAGCGGATACCATTATTCACTATCCGCAGGAAAAACACTTAAAAAACATTCAGCAGCTCACGGACGGCGGTGACAACGCGGAAGCATATTTCAGCTTTGACGACAGTATGATCGCATTCCAGGCAAAAAATACGGAGTGGAACGCTCCCTGCGACCAGATATATTATTTTCCTTTTTCAGACAAAGACATGATCAATCATATTCCGCAACTGATCAGTAATGGGTTAGGCCGGACAACCTGTTCATTTTTTATGCCGGGAGACACCACTATTTTATATGCATCAACCCGTTCAGGAGGTGATGCTTGCCCTCCGGAGCCCAAACGTCGCGAAGACGGCAAATACGTCTGGCCAATATATCCCGACTTTGATATTTACGTAGCCGATCTGCAAGGAAACATTGTTGACACATTGATCAGTGGCCCTGGATACGATGCCGAAGCCACGGTATCGCCACAGGGAGATAAGATCGTGTTTACATCGGACCGCACAGGTGATCTCGAACTTTACACTTGCAACATCAACGGAAGCAATATACAACAGCTTACTTATGAACTGGGGTATGACGGAGGAGCTTTCTTCTCACCCGACGGTTCCAAACTGATTTTCAGGTCATCAAGGCCCAAAACAGAAAAGGAAATTAAGGAGTACAAAGAATTACTTGCGGAAGGACTTGTGAAGCCAACAAACATGGAATTGTACATCTGCAATGTAGATGGAAGCGAGTTAACGCAAATAACTCATCTTGGAAAAGCCAACTGGGCACCGTTCTTCCATCCATCGGGGGAAAAAGTCATTTTCAGTTCCAACCATGCTGGTAAAAAAGGCTACCAGTTCAACCTTTACATGATCAATCTTGACGGTACAGGGCTGGAGCAGATCACTTTCGACCCGGTTTTTGATGCTTTTCCCATGTTCTCGTACAATGGCAAAAAACTCATTTTTTCTTCCAACAGAAATAACGGGGGCACACATAATACAAACCTGTTTATTGCCGATTGGGTGGAATAATTGCGTATTTTAGTGTGTTTTTATTACGTTATTAGTAACTCATCATATACTCTTTGCTGAATATAATCAACAAATTTCGCTATACGAGCATGAATACTGATCATACAATAACCGGCTTATGAACGAAAACCGTCTAAATGTTTACCGTATTTTAGAACAGTTGGGTATTCCCTATGAGGTTTATGAACACCCCCCACTCGACACCATCGAGATCGCCCTGAAATACTGGAAGGATATTGACGCCATGCATTGTAAAAATTTGTTTTTCAGAAATCACAAAGGCAACAGGCATTACTTAGTGATCATCAAGGACACAACGCCATTCAATCTGAAGAGCCTTGAAAAGAAACTGAAGCAGGGAAAACTGACATTCGGCTCGGAAAAAAGATTAATGAAATACCTGGGTGTGAAACCCGGATCGGTATCACCCTTTGGCCTGATCAACGATGAAGAACACCATGTTCATCTGTTTCTCGACCAACAATTGAAAACAGCAGACAAAATAAGTTTCCACCCCAATGATAATACGGCAAGTCTGGTGCTGCCGTACAGTAATTTTATAAAATACCTGGAATACTTGGGGAATACATACGAATACATTGATCCGACTCCTGAAAATGAATAGTTTTGCAATTTCGGAATACAGCTGTGGTTAGTTAATCACTCAGTTATAATTTAAAACAGAAACTCATGAACCCCATAGATATTAATGTCACCTCCGAGATCGGTAAACTGAACGGCGTTATCGTACATATTCCGGGTCAGGAAGTAGAAAACATGACCCCGGAGAATGCCGAGCGTGCATTATACAGCGATATACTTAATTTGTCGGTAGCCCTGCCGGAGTATGATAATTTCCTGGGCGTCCTTCAAAAGCACTCCCAGGTATTCGAAGTTAGAGAATTATTGACTGACATTCTCCATTATGAGCATATAAAGCATGAGTTGCTGGTTAAAGTCTGCCAGCATGAGCATCAGGATGAAAAAGAGGTTTGTCAATATATTGAACAAATCAAAGATGAAGACCTGGCTCACCAGCTTATTGAAGGTGTGGAAATGAAGAAAGATAACCTGACACGTTATCTGGATGATGAACGATATTGCATCAATCCTCTGCCCAATTTCTTCTTCACCAGAGATGCTTCTTTCTCATTTGGAAATGAAGTGATTATCAGTAAAATGGCCAATAGTGTGCGTGACAGGGAGGCTATTATCATGGATTCTATTTTCAAGCATCACCCTGTGTTCAATGCGCGTACGGCAAATCCTATTGAAAAGTACGATATATCAGGAAAGGCCAGTATTGAAGGAGGTGACGTGATCGTAGCCAGAGAGGATATCCTGCTGATCGGGACAGGATCGCGGACCACAACGCAGGGCATTGATTGCATGATTGAATATTTAAAGGAAAAACCCGGAAAGCAACACATTATTGTTCAGGAGCTTCCGTACAAACCCGAATCCTTCATCCACCTGGATATGACCTTTACTTTTCTTGACAAAGAGCATTGCATGATCTTTGAACCACTCTTGCTCAAAGCATCACGCTATCTTACAATACTGATCACAGTTGACGGGAGCAAAGTAACTTCCATTACAGAAAAGAAAAATATTCTGGCCGCTTTGAAAGAACTTGGAATGAGCCTGAAACCCATACTTTGCGGTGGCAATAACGACCGCTACATTATGGAACGCGAACAATGGCAAAGTGGTGCTAACTTTGTGGCACTGGAACCGGGAAAAGTAATCGGTTACCGACGGAACACTCATACTATTGAAGCATTGAGCAATGAAGGTTTTGAAATAATCAGAGCCAAAGATATTGTAAAAGGAAAAGAAGACCTTTCTGAGTACAAAAAGGCAGTTGTAACCATTGAGGGAAACGAATTATCGCGCGGCGGCGGTGGCGCCCGCTGTATGACCATGCCTTTTAACAGGAGTTAAATGAGGGAATGATTGATAAAATAAGAACATATTACGCGGAGCATCCGCTCAAAACAATCCTACTTGCCGGTTTTTTTTTCAGGTTACTGGCAGTTATTTTTTCAAAAGGCTACGGTTGGGTTGACGACCAGTTTCTGATTATTGAGATTGCCCAATCGTGGGTTGACGGCACTGATTATTACGGCTGGCTTCCCGATGCGCAAGGGCTGAACTCACCCAAAGGATTCAGTTTTTTTTATGTGGGATTTCACTACCTGCTGTTCCGGTTTCTTGAGTTCATACAAATCACCAATCCACAAACCAAGATGTTTTTTGTCAGGCTGCTGCACGCTTTGTGGTCACTGCTCATTATCTCGGGGGGATATAAAATCGCCCAACAACTGGACGGAAAACAGTCCGCCAAACTGACCGGGTGGTTGTTAGCTGTTTTATGGATATTCCCTTTCCTAAGTGTCCGCAACCTGGTTGAATATGTGACCATTCCCTTATTGATCACCGGTGTTTGGCTGATCATTCGTAACAAAGAAAACAACGGGAGCTGGCAATGGATATGGATTGGCATTCTTTTCGGGCTGGCATTTAATATAAGGTACCAGACATTGCTGTTTACCGGAGGCGTTGGGCTTGTCCTTCTTTATCAGAAAAAATGGAAAGGAACACTTCTTGTTGCCGCAGGTGTATTACTAACAATTATTCTTTTCCAGGGAAGTATTGATTACCTCGTCTGGCACAAGCCGTTTGTCCAGCTTATTGGTTATGTCGAGTACAACCTGCATCATGCACATCAATATCTTACTGCTCCCTGGTATTTTTATCTAACGGTAATATTAGGCTTGCTCATCCCACCTGTTAGTTTTTATCTTTTTACCGGATATTTTAAAAGCTGGCAAAAAACACTTATTATTTTCATACCTACCTTACTCTTTTTGCTGTTTCATTCCTTTTTCCCCAACAAGCAGGAACGTTTTATTCTTACCATCATCCCGTTCATTATAATTGGCGGCGTTATTGGATGGAGGCAAATCACACAGCATCTGGATCAAAAACAGGCTTTAGCCAAATGGCATAAAGGATCGTGGGTATTCTTTTGGGTGCTGAACTTTATTCTGTTGCTGCCGGTTTCGACTATGTATTCTAAAAAAGCACGTGTCGAATCGATGGTGTATTTGAGCAGATACAAAAATCTTAATTATTTTATTGTGGAAGATGTAAACAAATCCGTATTACGTCAGCCACCGCTGTTCTACCTGGATGAATGGGTTCCGTTCAAGGCTGTTATGGCTTACGAAGATATGGAGAAGTTCAGAAATTCTGAGAAAGGGAAAGACCCTGCCGACCAGCCGGATTTTGTTTTGTTCCTTGAAGATGCGAATCTGGACAAACGGGTAACATTCATGTCTTCCGTATTTCCGGAACTGGAATTTGAAGTTCTTATCCAACCCGGATTTATGGATAAAATTTTACACTGGCTGAATCCGATTAATGACAATCAAAATATTTATATTTATCGCAACAAAGCAGTATACCCTGATAAGCTAAACGATGAATAAGGAAGAAGCAAAAAAACGAATCGAAGAACTGACAAACATCATCAGGGAACATAATTACAAATATTATGTATTATCCATTCCTGTAATAGATGACTATGAGTTTGACATGCTGCTGAAAGAACTGGAGAAACTCGAAGAAGCCTATCCTGAATTCAGCTACCCCGACTCCCCTACCCGGCGTGTTGGTGGCGAACCTACTAAAGAATTCAAAACCATCACACACAGATATCTCATGCTTTCTCTTGGCAACAGCTATTCGGAAGATGAGATCAAAGCGTTTGACACCCGTGTCAGAAAATTGGTAAACAGCGAGGTGGCGTACACCTGCGAACATAAGTATGACGGTATAGCCATCGGGCTTACATACTTAAACGGCATACTGACAACAGCCGTAACCCGTGGAGACGGCGTGCAGGGTGATGACGTTAC
>DGOT01000133.1:8930-9155 GCA_002389465.1 Bacteroidales bacterium UBA4459
GATTATCCGGCAGAACTGGAAGTTCGCGGCGAGATTTTTATGAGTATTACAGGGTTCAGAGAGCTGAACAGAGAACGTGAAGAGATAGGTGAAGCTCCTTTTGCCAACCCGCGTAATTCGGCCTCAGGGACTTTAAAAATGCAGGACCCGACAGAGGTGGCCAAGCGTCCGCTGGATTGCTTTATATACGCCATACCGACCGAAATACAAAATGTTACAACACAT
>DGOT01000076.1:0-3984 GCA_002389465.1 Bacteroidales bacterium UBA4459
GAAGGAAGCGGGAATTGGAAAAGATCAGCGACAAAAGATCATAGGCCAAATGAATAAGAATAAGGTGTCGGGCATGCATCATGAATTATCGGGAGCCGACAGGAAAGCAATTATTGATTTAATGTTTTAATTTGCAAAGGCCCATGAATATCGTTAAACGTTTCAAAAATCATTACCGTAAAGGTTTTATGCCTTGGGTGCATAAAAACCCTGACTTTAACCTCGTTAAGGTGGTAGAAGAGTGGCCGATAAAACCGTGCAAAACGCTTGAAATGGGTTGCGGTACGGGTGTGGATGCTCTTTGGCTTGCTTCACAAAATTTTGACGTTACGGCTTGTGACGTTTCTGAAATTGCCATTCGTATGGCAGAAAACAATCAGCCGGAAAAGTTTAAGAGTTGTCATTTTCATATTCTGGACTGCCTGACAGATATCATTCCCGGATCACCATTTGAATTTATTTTTGACAGGGGCTATTTCCATTCATATAAAACGAAGAAAGGCCGTAGAGAAGTTGCTGAAAAAATAGCTGATTTATTAGAACCGCACGGATTATGGCTGTCTGTTTCAGGAAGTTTCGATGCGCCCGAACGTGATACGGGGCCTCCCCGCCTCAGGGCCAAAGACATTGTAGATGCCGTTGAAGAACATTTCAGAATCCTTTCACTAAAAGCCACGCATTTTGGAAATGAAGAAGAAGAACCGGCGCGGGCATGGGTGTGCTTGTTACGAAAGCGTCAGTGATGAGTATTTTTTCATACTTATATTTTATTTCTTGATATTTATCAAATTTTCTACAACGAATGCAACCTTTATTTGTAAGTATATGTCTTACAAAATGAAACCAAAGCAATATTTTTTATAGATGAGGAATCTTGAACATATTGATCAAATCTTCTCGGACAGCTTAAGAGATTATTCAAAAGCACCGCCAGCTAACCTATGGGCTTTGGTAAAAAACGAACTTGACAGAGCGTCCGGAAAGGATGAAAACTCCACCTCTGTTAACACGAAGAAGAACGGAAACCACCCTTCGGTTAACTAACTCATCATTATACGAACGACCATTCGGCGCCCTCTTTGCTGTCTTTTAGTCTGATGTTCAATTTTTCCAACTCTTCACGTATTTTATCAGCCGTTGCATAATCCTTGTTTTCTTTGGCCTGTTGCCGTATATCCAGAATGGTTTTCATCAGATATTCCACCAGTTTGCTGTCATCTTTTTCGTGGTCATCGCGTAAGCCAAGTATGTTGAACAATAAAGTTCCCATCAGGTTTTTGACAAAATCAATATCTTCTTTTGTGAGTGTTTCTTTTCCTGAATTTATCTGGTTGATAACCCTTGACAAGTCGAACAGATGAGCTAGTAAAATGGGCGTGTTAAAATCATCGTTCAGTGCATCATAACACAGTTGCTCGTATTTTCTGACATCCACCGAAGATTTAGCAGAAGCTTTCAGCCTGTCCAGAGAGTTATAAATTTCAAACAATTTGTTCATTCCTTTTTCGGCGGCTTTCAGGGCGTCGTTTGAAAAATCGAGCGTGCTGCGGTAATGGGCCTGCAGCATAAAAAACCGGATAGTCATCGGTGCATACGGACGGTCGAGGGCTTCGTGCTTACCGCTAAAAAATTCGTTGAGCGTGATAAAATTATTCAGCGATTTACCCATTTTCTGTCCACTGATGGTAATCATATTATTGTGCATCCAGTATTTCACGGCGTCTTGTCCTTTGGCCGCATTCGACTGGGCAATCTCCGACTCATGGTGCGGAAACAGCAGATCGAGGCCGCCACCATGAATATCAAAACGGTCTCCCAAATATTTGGAACTCATGGCCGAGCATTCCATATGCCAACCCGGATATCCTTCACTCCACGGCGAAGGCCAGCGCATAATGTGTTTCGGTTCGGCTTTTTTCCACAGGGCAAAGTCAAAACTGTTTCTTTTATCTTCCTGACCCGCTAGTTTCCGCGTATTTTCCAACAGGTCTTCCACTTTTCTTCCCGAGAGTTTTCCGTAATTATAATCTTTGTTATATTTCACCACATCGAAATAAACGGAACCTTCTTTTTCGTAGCCGTAACCGTTGCTAAGGATTTCTTTCACATAGGCAATTTGTTCAATGATATGTCCCGAAGCCGTTGGTTCAATACTCGGTGGCAACACGTTCAGCTGCTCCATATTCATATGGTAGCGGTTAGCATAATATTGCACCACTTCCATCGGCTCCAGTTTTTCCAGCCGGGCTTTTTTGGCAATTTTATCTTCGCCCAGCTCATCGGTATCATTTTCCAGGTGTCCTACATCGGTTATATTCCGAACATATCTTACTTTATACCCGAGGTGCAGCAGGTACCTAAATACAATATCAAACGTAATGGCTGCGCGGGCGTGCCCCAGATGTGCATCACCATAAACGGTAGGCCCACACACATACATGCCCACATGCGGCGGGTTTATCGGTTCGAATATTTCTTTCTTGCGCGTGAGCGTATTGTAAATCTGAAGCTGGTTTTCCATCGGAATGCATATTTTGACACAAAATTAACAATACTCGCCGAATAACAACACACCAAACAATTGCTTTTAACTAAAGGCCTCTGCTTTATTTTTCCCTTTCGTTGTTGCCTAACCAAATATATTTATTTTTGCTTTCTGCGTCCGTTTTGCTCCAGTGAATGGTATACCATTAATTCGCGAAGGTTCAGCCACATGATACAAAAGAAAAAATCTTCCGACTTTTCATCTATTTACCTGATCATCTTTCTGGCTGGCTTTACTTTTCTTATCTACGAAGTAAGCTGGAACCGGATGTTGTCGCTTTTACTGGGGGCTACCGTTATGGCCTCTACCCTGGTGCTGATGGCTTTTATGGCCGGGTTTGGCGCAGGAGCTTATTACTGGGGAAAGCGAGCTTCGGTTACAGAACATACCAGCCGCCTGCTGGCATTTCTGATTGGCGGGACAGGCATTATCAGTTTGCTGAACTATTTTATCATTCATTCGTTTCTGCCCAATTTGTATGGTGTTTTTCCCGCTACAGGTTTGTCTTTTTCTTTTTCCGACGGGCTGGTGTTTGCTCTGGCGCTATTGATTTTGTCTGGTTCGGCTTTTCTGATGGGTGGGGTTATTCCGCTGGTAAGTAAGATCGTTATTCGCAACAGTGACCTCTTTTCTTCTAATTTAGGAAGAATTTATGCTTTCGAGACCTTAGGAAGCACTCTGGGTGGTTTGTCAGCAGGATTTTTACTGCTGGGTAACCTGGGACAAAGAAATACGGTTTTTCTTGCCGTGACAATCAATATTGCGCTGGCGCTATGGCTACTGGTAAGCAAGCGATTTAATATTGCAAAAAACAAAGGTGCTACGGAAACTGTTCCTGAAGCCGGAGAGATATTTTCCTCCAAAGCCAACAGAAGAATTGCGATTGCAGCCACTTTTATCAGCGGCTTCTTCATATTGGGCCTACAGGTAATCTGGATCAGGTTTTTTAAAATCTATCTGACCAATACCAGCTATACGTTTGCACTCATCACATCACTGGTTATTTTCGGGCTTTTTATGGGGAGTTGGATTTATAAAAGGAAAGGAGACACAATTAAAAACCAGGCTAAGGTATTGTTTAAAGCATTGATGTGGATGGCTTTATTGGGACTGGTAGGTGTAATTATTCTTGTAAAGCTACCCGAACTTGTAATGTTTCCGCTGGGCCATCTGAATGAGATTCCCGCTGTACGAATATTGCTCATCCCGGCAATTGCCTCTTTACTGGTTGTATTGCCGCCATCCATTGTTTCAGGCTTCAGCTTTCCGCTGGCCTGCCGTGTTTATTCGCCCGAAAGTAAGGGAGTCAGCAAAAACGTGGGCCTTATTTTAATGTACAATACCATAGGTTCGGTGCTGGGACCGTTTTTTGCGGCTTTTGTGTTTATTCCTTTGCTGGGCGTGGTCAAGGCTATTCTTATATCGGTAACCCTGCTTTT
>DGOT01000076.1:4073-5208 GCA_002389465.1 Bacteroidales bacterium UBA4459
GAGAGATCAAAATTTTGCCACCTTCTTTTAAAAAACTGGACAGAGAAATTTTGTTTTATAAGGAAACTGTGGAAGGGACGCTGGTGGTGGCCCAGGAAAAAAATCCCGGAGCATTTATCAGGGTGTCGTATGTGAACAACAGTGCGGTGATCGGCTCCACCTACGATGCGGTGAAAGCAGTAAAAATGATCGGCCATCTCCCGTTTTTTGCCGGGCTGGAAGGAAAAGACATACTGGTAGTGGGCTTTGGCATGGGGGTAACCACCTCGGCTATTGCCACACATTCTGAAGTGAAGCACATTGATTGTGTAGAGATTGTCCCCGGGCTGCGTGAGGCAGCCCCTTTCTACAAGGAATTGAATAATGATGTGATCAAAGATCCGCGCCTGAACCTGATGGCAGGTGACGGCAGGCATTTTTTGCAAAAGACCGCCAAAACCTATGACCTCATTTCGTGCGACCCGACCCACCCCGTATTGGGCTCAGGCAACCTGTACACCAAAGAATATTTCGAATTGTGTAAAAAACACCTGAACGATGGAGGCATGGTGAGTCAGTATCTTCCCTTACATAAATTGCGCCTGAAAGATTTTTTAGGGTTGATCAAAACATTTCAGACTGTGTTTCCTTATGCCACAGTGTGGTTGGGGCAATATCATGCCATTTTGCTTGGCTCTACAAATCCGCTAAAAATAAATTTCAGGGAGTGGAGCAGCAAAGTAGAAGAACTATCCCCTGAAAACTATTTTTATATCGACCCCTACCATTTTGCTGTATGCGTGATGATGGATGACAAGACTATCAAAGATTTTTCGCCGGAAATAAAAATAAACAGAGACAACCTTTCGTATACAGAATTCTTTTCAATGGATTGTTTCAATTCAGAAAACCTTCCCGATAACCTGGCCTACATGGCAGCCAGCAGATGCAATATTAACAATGTATTTTACAACATCGACAACCCGCAGCTGACGGACCGGTACCTGGCAGGAAACGAATATCTGGTGAAGAGCTTGTATTACCAACTGAAAGGTAACAGAAAAAAATCCCTAAACGAATTGAAAGAAGCTGCAAAAGTAAATCCCGAAGACGGGGAATATCCTTTCCTGATCAAGTTTAATTTTAATGGGGCGGA
>DGOT01000076.1:5327-6139 GCA_002389465.1 Bacteroidales bacterium UBA4459
ATCAATATAGCCGGGAGTCCCAGTTTTTGATAATGAGGGTGAACACCCGTAAGCAGCAGATCCATCTCTTTCGGGTGTTTCATCGCTTTCATAAGATGAAAAATGCCCATAGGGAATAATTTTCCTTTAGCTTTTTGCATCGCTTTCGATAAGCTTGGCAATCCGACAATAAAGGCCACAATTTGTCCTTCTTTTTTTATCAGAATCACATATTTCGGCACAATGACATCCAGATATTTTTTAGCCGAATATTCGATCATCTTACCTGAAAACGGAGCCACATAAGGCAATTCTTCAAAGGCTTCATTTAAAAGACCGAACACTTCTTTCAGATACACTTTGAGTTCGCTCTTTTCACTCGGATGAATAATTTCAAGTTGATTTCTCTGGGCAATGATATCGGCCAGACGTAACGCTTTTTCCGGCACTTCCTCTATTTTCAGGCGGAATTCTATCCAATCATTTTCCTTCACATAGCCCCGTTTTTCAATATGATCCTTATAGTAGGGAAAATGCATCACCGAAGCAATAGAAGGCAGGTAATCAAATCCTTCAATCAGCAATCCCTGGTTATCGAAATTGGTAAATCCCAGCGGCCCGTGAACAGCTTCAACGCCGTTTTCTTTACAAAAAATCTCCGCTGTTTCCAGTAGTTTTCCCGAAACTTCGTAATCATCAATAAATTCAATTCTGGAGAACCGTCCCATCTTGCGGCCAATCTTTTTATTGTAATCACGATTGATTATGGCAGCGATGCGCCCCACTATTTTTCCGTCTTTCAGCGCCAGCCAGAATTTGGCATCGCAAAAATC
>DGOT01000125.1:0-7189 GCA_002389465.1 Bacteroidales bacterium UBA4459
TTGCTAACAAACCCGGGCTTTGAAAACTGGAACGATAATGGTTCAGGGGGACCTCCTGATGGATGGACTTTATCTGGTTCAAGTGTGACAGCTACCCAAAATAGTGGTGTGATACACGGTGGTACTTATAGCACTGAATTAACTTGGACAACAACTTCAACAAGGTATTTACAACAGGTAGTTCCGGTTACTGCAGGTAACAATTATGAATTTACTTTTTGGGTATATGACAATGACCCTGATGGAAGAGCTAGGGTTGCAATTAGATGGTTTGACAGTGGTGACAGTTTTATTTCTGGATATTATGGAGACTATTCATCTGATGATGCGTCTTGGCAGCAACTTTTAAGTGGCCCGCAAACCGCTGACGTTGGTGCCGTAACAGCCCATGTTGAAATCAGGGTTTATGATGTTTCTTGGGATGGTGACGCTACAGTCTATGTTGATGATGCATCCTTTACTGAAGCTAGTAATGTAATAATAAACAATGCTTACTCTTTAAACGACGATGCGATTGATGTTTTCTACTCAACAGACTTAACTTCTGTTGATGCTGCTGATTATATTTTATATACAGATCCGGGAAAAGATGCAGTCACATTCACTAATGCTTCAATTGATGGAAGCGACAACAGTATTGTTCATCTGAGCGGAGCATCAGAACCTACTGTTGGAGATCTTATAGAAAATTATTTGAATGATAACGAAAACGGAACGGGTTTTGACTTCTTTGCGGGCATAACACCTATTGCATTAACCAACACAAATAACCCCAGTGGCCATATTGACAATGGAGAGCCTGCTTCATTTATTGGTATTGTGTCAGCTAACGACAATTACAACAATGTATGGATCAGTGATGGCTCAGGTGAAAGAGAAGGAATTCTTATCTATGATTACGATTTTGATGGTGAAGTTGCCGTAGGCGACTCCATTTTAATTCAAGCTACAAGAGATGAGTATAATGGTTTAACCGAGCTGAAAGATCCGGTATTGATAACCCTCTTCTCAAGCGGAAATACTCCTTACGGACCGGCAATGATTTCCGGCTCGGATATTGAAGAAAATATTGCAGAGAATACCGACCCTGCCGAAAAGTGGGAAGGACAGCTGGTAAGCATTGAACATTTTACTGTTGAATCGCTCGATAGTTATGTGTATACCTGCAGCTGGTCTGACGGACGTGATACCTACACGTTCTTTATCGGTGATAACGTTGATTATCATTTAAATAACATAACATTAAACGTTGGTCAGAGTTATTATCATATTACAGGAGTTGTTGATTACGATGATGTTTATCGAATTAATCCAAGAAACCAGGATGATGTGGATGATGGCATTTACATTGATGTAACAGCTCCTAATGGTGGCGAAACACTTGTACAGGGAACCCAGTATGATATTACCTGGGATTATGGGGAGCCCTATTGGACTGAAACAGAGATAGCAATTTATTTATCGCAGGGTGCAGATAAAGACCTGACATTAATAACCGAAAGTGCACCTGTTGCTGACGGTTCTTATACATGGACTGTATGGTCATCCATAGAGCCGGGAGATGATTTTATGATCTATCTGGAGAGTCCGGCAGGAACAAATGATATTAGCGATGACTTTTTCTCCATCGTACCTGCCGGCGAACTGATTGCCGACTTTGAAGCAGATACCACAATGATCTATGTGGGCGACAGTGTGCTGTTTACGGATCTGAGTATTGGTGCCATGACAAGCTGGCTTTGGACATTTGAAGGGGGTACACCTGCCACCTTCGATGGACAGGAACCTCCCTATATTCATTACAGTGAAGCAGGTACATGGGACGTAACTTTGGAAGTATCAGATGGCACCTCAACGGATGCACTTACTAAAATTGATTACATTACGGTAAGTGAAATGCCGGTATTGCCACCACCAGAAGATTTAACGGGAACAGTAGATGTTCTGGATGTTCTTCTGTCATGGACAGCTCCGGGCGGTGGTGGCCCAACAGGATTTGAAGACGACTTCGAATCGTACGATGACTTTGTTCTTGAGTTTGCTCCGTGGACAAATATTGATGTGGACGGAAGTGACACATACGGCATGACGGATACTGATTGGCCGCATACTGGCGAACCACAGGCATTCATTATCTTCAACCCGCTGACAACAACACCTCCTGTGGAAGACATGACGGCTCACTCGGGTGATAAATTGGCTGCCTGCCTGGCTGCTGTTCCATCACCTACCAACGATGACTGGATGATCACTCCACTGGTAAATCTCGCCGATAATTCGCACTTGTCATTCTGGGCTAAATCGTATACCGACCAGTACGGACTGGAACGCTTTAGAGTAGGTGTTTCTACTACCGGTATGGATCCGGCAGACTTCACCATTATTTCTGCCGGCGATTATGTGGAGGCTCCTGTTGAAGACTGGACAGAATATACGTACGATCTGAGTGCTTATAACGGCCAACAGATTTATGTAGGTATCCAGTGTGTTTCAAACGATGCCTTTATCTTCATGGTTGACGATGTGTACATTGGGGCCGATAAATCATCCATTGTATTCAACCCGGCCCAACCGGTTGTTGGAAAAGCAACTAAAGAGATGGATTATTTCGCACAGGCAACGCCACAACCGGCCGCAACACCAAATAATCCAGGTTTAAGAGACGATCCGGTTTTGGAAGGCTACAACGTATATAGAGACGATACGCAATTAAATACAGATCCGGTTACCGAAACCAGTTATGTGGATGTGGAACCGTCCATAGGTACACACAGTTATTATGTAACGGCTGTATACGACATGGGCGAATCGGTTCATTCGGATACCGTAACAATAGTTGTAACCGGTGTTGATGAACTATCGCTGGAATCTGTATCTGTTTATCCGAACCCGAGCAACGGTAAATTTACGGTAGGTCTGCCTGCCGGCGCTGATGTGGAACTGAATGTTATGGACCTGACCGGTAAATCAGTGTACAGATCAATAGCAAGTGAAACGGTTACTATCGATCTGAACAGGATGTATAAAGGTATGTACCTGTTGCAAATCTACGACAGGAATAACGATACCAGTGTGGTTAAAAAACTGATTTTAAAATAATAAAACCTTATTCCGAAAGAGCCTGGCATACTTATGTTCAGGCTCTTTTATTTAATTAACACAAAAAAAATATTATGAAAAAAATTTACCTGACAATTTTATTTATGGGCCTGTTTGTCCTTGTTATCAGGGCTCAGAATATCTGGACAAATGAGTTTCACTACGATAATGTGAGTACTGATGAAAACGAATTCATAGAAGTTGTTCTTGAAAATGCAGGATCATATAACTTAAGTGATTTTGGTATTTGGTTATACAATGGGAACAACGGCGAAAGCTATGACGATAAAACACTGGATGAGTTCACGATGGGTGATGTGGAAGGAGACTTCACGATTTATTATTATGATTATCCGTCAAACGGTATTCAGAATGGGGAAGGCGACGGCATTGCCATCAGCTATCAGGATGTTCTGATTGATGGGCAATTCATTAGTTACGAAGGTACCCTTGTAGGTATAGGTGGACCCGCTGACGGAATGACCTCGGTTGATATCGGGGTTAGCGAGAGTGGCGTTGAGTCCGACCAGTCATTACAACTGTCCGGTACCGGTGATCAGTATGCGGCATTCACCTGGCAGGAACCTGCATTAAACACAAAAGGACAATTGAATAATAACCAGACGTTTGGAGGCTATACGCCGGATCCTGAACCATCGAACTATCCGACTGCTTTTGCAGGTGCAGCGCAGGGAATGAAAATCAACCTGACATGGGCTGATGCAACGGGCGAACAACTTCCGGCTGCGTATATTGTATATGGTACTACAGGAGACACTTTTCCGGTGCCGGAAGATGGAACGCCTGTAACGGACGACACAGATTTTTCGGATGGTGAAGTTGCACTGAATGTGCCGTTCGGAGATGAAGGTTGCTCTTTTAACGTCGATCCGAATACGAGCTATTCATTCACCATTTATCCTTATACCAACGCGGGTGAATACATTGATTTTAAAACAGACGAAACTGCTCCTGTAACAGATGTCATGAGTGCTAATTATATAGTTGTCAGCAGTGAGGAATTTAGTAACGCACTAAATACCTGGTCGTGGACACCTTATGATGTGAACGGTGACCAGGAATGGGTGTGGGAAGAAAATTATGGTAATCCACCGGGAAGTGCTAAAATGTCTGGCCATACAGATGCCAATTACCCAAACGAAGATTGGCTGATTTCACCGGAATTGGATCTGCACAGCTATGTGGAAGTCTTTTTCTCGTTTGATCATGCACGGAACTTTGCCACAAACGATGGATTATCGGTACTGGTATCTTCCGATTATGATGGAACAAGTGATCCTTCCGTAAACGGAACATGGATTGACATTACAAATATGTTCACATTCCCCGAAAACGGTACGTGGGTGTTTTCTCCGGCCGGTGAAGCAGAAGTAGTAGAGCATAGCGGAGCAAATACTTATTTTGCTTTCCGATACATTTCCACTGTTGAAGATGCTGCAACCTGGGAAGTGGATAATGCTCTTGTTTACGGCATTATCAGTGTGGGAATGGAGGAAATAATGAAGGAAGATATTTCTGTCTATCCAAATCCAGCTACAGACAGATTAAATATTGTATGTCCGTTGCAGGGACAATTAAGAATATCAAACATCACTGGACAAGTTGTTTTGCAGAAAGCACTGAATAGTGGTGTGCATACGGTTAATATCCGCATGTTTGAACCGGGCTTGTACGTGGTACAGTTCACCGGTGAGGAGGGTAATATAAATACCCAAAAGTTAATTGTCCGGTAAACAAAAAATACCGATCTGAAAAATCCTGTCATCGAGCAAAAATGGCAGGATTTTTTCTTTATTTTTATTCTTTCCCCCGAAAAGGAGATCCGCCATACTTTTTTTGTCGGAATGTGCGTTATCAATATCGAAAGATGCAGTATTTAAAATCAATGATCATAAGCCTGTTGCTGTTGTTGCCTGTGCTGGCATTTCCGCAGAAAGCTTCACTGATACGTCTGGAGGTGCCTGCTTCCCTTGAGTCGGGCACGTTTCAAGTGGAGACTATTGGCAAAGAGGGAGTGCTGATATTTTACGAGAGCAACGAAATGAACGAGGACAACTTACGCAAATGGTATTTTGGGCTGTTCGACACCAAACTTAACCAGGTATGGCTGAAGTTTGTACCGCTTAATGACGGGATATATTTTGTAAAATCAGTGCGTGACAATCATAAAATCCATTTTCTTTTCCGTTCTAACGGAACAGGCAAGGCCGGCGACTTTTATGAGATTGTCAATTACGACATGAAAAAACGATCTTTTTCAAATATTTCCGGTACCATCCCCGAAGATGCGGAAATAAAGGGATTCGAGGCCATTGGGAATAAAGGATGCCTGGGTATAAACCTGAAGAAGAACGGTACGGACGTGTTGTTCATCAACCTGAACAACGGCGAAATTGAAGCCTTGACTATTGAGCCGGAAAATGACAGCTATATAGAAACGATCGCCACCGACCCGGTTAACAAAAAGTTTTATGTGGCTGTAAAGTATGTACGCGATAAAAGATATCTGGATGATAGAATCATCAGGTATTCGGCAAATGGTGCACAGGAGAAAGTCATCTCAATAATAAACCAGGAAGGACTCAAGTTACTAAGGAATTTTAAATTCACGCCGGTTAAAGACAATAAGTTAACCATCATGGGTACGTACGATATAATCACAGGTAAGATGATGACGATGAAAGATCTGGATAACGATGAAGAGGCAAAGGGGGTGGGCATGTTCTTTCTTCAGTACGAGAACGATACGCAAAGCATACTCAGATATTACGATTTCCTGAGTTTTGACAATATCTACGGATCGCTGGAAGGGCGCGAAATGGATTATTCGAAAAAGAAAAGCCAGGCGAAGGATGAAGAAAAGCCAAATAAAACATTAACGGCGTATTTTCACTTTCTTGCACCACAGCTAATACAAAAGAATGGCCAATATGTCTTTACGGTAGAGGTCTATAAACCCTATTACAGGCTGGAAACCAAGATGGAGTATGATTTCTACGGACGGCCTGTTCCGCAAACCTATACTGTTTTTGATGGTTATAAATTTTACGATTTTATTATTACCGCTGTATCGGAAAATGGAAAACTGCTTTGGAATAATGATTTTGAGCTGAAAGAGATAAGGACATTTTTTCTTCATACCCACGTTGCTGTCTTTGAAGACGAACCGTTTTTAAGCATGGCATATATAAGTAAAGGAAAGATACATTTACAAACCATCGATGGGCCGGAAGACATCCATAATGACGAGGTGGCCATCGAAACTCACTTTCCGAAAGACAGGGTGTCGGAAGATGAGAACAACACGATTGTCCACTGGTACGACAGTTATTTTCTTATCTACGGATACCAGCATTTAAAGAACCGTGCACTGGAAGAACAGTCGATTCGAGCAGTATTTTATGCAAATAAGGTAGCCTATAATTAGCAGGAATATGAGACGTTGGTGGTTCGCAGGCAGCAGTTACATCCGGTATTTATGGAAAGCCAAAACCAGGTATGTCATTCACTCTCCTTTTGTCTTTGAATTAATGAACCATATCTTCATTAAAAAAACAAAGACATCCGAACTGGCTGAGCTGGATAAAGCCTGCAATGCGATTTTTAGCCGTACGACAATCATTGAAACTACTGATCTGGGTGCTGGTGCCGGTAAAAAACCGTACGTAACCCTGTTTGAACCGCTGGGTAAGATTGCCCGGAAAAGGACGCAGAAGAAAAAATACCGTCATTTGCTGTACCACCTCACACAATATTTTCAGCCGGGGTCAATCCTTGAGTTTGGCACTTCGGCTGGCATCAGTGCGTCTTATATTGGAAGAGCATGCGCCTTCGAAAATTTTATCACTATGGAAGGGTGTGCTGTTCTGGCCGCACATGCCAAAGAAGTTTTTGAGTGGCAGGGGCTGAAAGATATCCGTGTAAAGACAGGTAATTTTGATGTTATCCTGGATAAGGTACTGAATGAGTTTAACCGGCTCGATCTTGTGTTTTTTGATGGTAACCACCGGAAAAAACAAACTATTGCGTATTTCGAGAAATGTATTCCGAAAAGTCATGAAGATACTGT
>DGOT01000125.1:7212-15417 GCA_002389465.1 Bacteroidales bacterium UBA4459
ATGTGAAAAATAATAGTGAAGTGAGCGTTTCTATAGATTTGTATCGCATGGGCATTTTGTTCTTCAAAAAAGGTATTGCCCGGCAGAATTTTATCATCAGATACTAAAAATGGTACCAGAAAATACTATGTAATAGAGATTAACCGTACCTTTGAAAGGAAGTTTTTATTATGATAAAAGAGGAAGTAATACAGTTGCTGCATATATCAAGGTTCTTTCAGGTGGGCACTGAAGTTGTTAAAGCCCTGGTAGATATTTCATTAAACATATACAGAAATGAATTTGTCGCCCTGATGGGTCCTTCGGGCTCCGGAAAGTCAACAATGATGAATTTGCTTGGATGCCTTGACACATCTACGAGCGGGTCCTATTTTCTGAATGGAATTGATGTGAGTAAAATGAGTGACAACGAACTGGCAGAAGTACGGAACAAAGAGATTGGATTTATCTTCCAGACCTTTAATTTGTTGCCCCGTTCCACGGCCTTGGACAATGTGATACTGCCACTCATCTATGCAGGCATTTCGAAACAAAGGCGCATTCAGATGGCTAAGGAAACGCTGACGGAAGTACAGCTTGGCGACCGGATGAACCACAAGCCTAATGAGCTTTCAGGAGGCCAGCGCCAGAGGGTTGCAGTAGCCCGCGCCCTGGTAAATAAACCCTCTATAGTTCTTGCCGATGAGCCTACAGGAAATCTCGATTCAAAAACATCCATCGAAATTATGGGGTTACTGGAAGAAATCCACAGGCAGGGAAACACCATTATTGTGGTGACCCACGAAGAGGATATTGCACTACATGCCCACCGCATCATCCGAATGATCGACGGCCGTATAGCTTCTGATGAAAAGAATAGCAATATTATTACAGTCAAAGATTATCAGAACACAACTGTTTAAACAATAAATAAACGGTAAGAAGCATGGCTAAGATTTACACAAAATCAGGCGATAGCGGAAAAACATCCCTTATTGGCGGAACACGTGTTCCGAAATATGATGACCGGCTTGAGGCATACGGAACTATAGATGAGCTGAAAGCCTGGGTTGGCCTTATTAGGGATAAGCTGGAAGAGGCCTCTTTAAAGAATATGTTGATAGAAATTCAGGACAGGTTATCTACGATCGAGTCGTTGCTGGCAAGTGATGGCTCTGCGACAGGAAAAAAATTGCCTGCATTGCTGGAAACCGATGTAGTATTTCTGGAGAAAGAAATTGACCAGATGAACGAATCTTTACCACCTTTAAAAACATTCGTTCTTCCCGGAGGCCACGAGCTTGTTTCGATCACGCATATTACACGAACCGTGTGCCGGCGGGCTGAGAGGATGATCGCTAAACTGGATGCTTCCGTAACTGTTGATCCGTTAGTAAGTAAATATATCAATCGCCTTTCCGACTATTTTTTTGTTCTTTCAAGGAAGCTGTCTATTGATTATAAAGCTGTTGAAACACCCTGGAAGCCGCGTATGTAGGGAGTTTTAGAATATTTTACTTTTTTCTTTGATGGAATCAGAAAAAATTTACTTTTGCAAAAATTAAAAGATTGTGCTATGTATTGGACGTTAGAGTTAGCTTCTAAACTTGAGGATGCTCCCTGGCCGGCAACCAAAGATGAACTTGTTGAGTGGTGTATCCGTACAGGAGTGCAGCCTGAAGTTGTTGATAACCTGAAGGAAATTGAGGATGAAGGGGAAGCTTATGAGCGTATTGAAGATTTATGGCCTGATTATCCTACTAAGGAAGACTTCTTCTTCAATGAGGACGAGTATTAAAAGAAATTTGAAGACAAAACAGGAGCTGCCGGATAAAGGCAGCTTTTTTTATGCCTTATATTGAAAGAAGCTGAAGTTTACATGGCCGTACTTCCGATGTTCGTTAAACCATGGCTGACCTGAAAGGTCAATGGTGCCGGGATGTTCGATAATTAGCAATCCTTCAGCATGCAACAATTCAAACTGAAAAATCATTTCACTGATCCTGCTGATCTCAGGAAGGGCATAAGGCGGGTCGCAGAAGATCACATCGAAAGTAGACGGGGATGATTTGATAAACCGGAAAACATCAGAACGTATGACCTGAATGTCCATTTCGAAGCTGTGCGCCGTGTCTTTGATAAACCGCGTGCAACGATTGTTTTGGTCTACAGAGATTACGGGCGAGCAGCCTCTGGAAGCGAATTCATAGGATATGGAGCCGGTTCCGGCAAACAGGTCCAGCGCTTTTTTACCGCTAAAATCTATCCTGTTATGCAGAATATTGAACAAGCTTTCCTTGGCCAGATCAGTTGTTGGCCTGACAGGAAGATTCTTTGGTGTGGGAATCAAACGCCGACTGTATTTTCCTCCGATTATTCGCATTGCTGTACGTTAAACAGAGTATAGTGTTTGTGGCCCATAAGTTCATCGAACAGGTATGAGTAGCCAAACACATCATTTCGCTCAATAAAATTACTGTTCCTTACATACCGGTAGATCATTTCGTATAAAATGCTGCTTTTGTCAATATCTCCCGATAACATCAATTTTATATGCTCGGGGTTCAGATGCAGTTCTTCCATAGCAGTAAGCAGGAAATAGATAAAGTCTTCTTTGGTGTTGTACCGGAAAAAATTATGAAAATGTAGTTTTTTATCTTTAAAGTACACCAGGTCATAGCCTTCGTTACGGACATTTAAAAACAGGGTGGCATTGTCGGTTTTATTTTTAAAGTTGATGAGCAGACTTTCTATAAGAACTGAGGAACAGTGAAAGAATCGAACATTGGGCCAGGTGGTTGTTGCCCGTTTCGTAAGCGTTTGCAAGGCTCCGAAAACAGCAACCATGTTATTTGTTTTTAACCTGCTAAACAGAGCATTGTAGCTTTCGTCTACAGGATGATTGAATCTCAGGTACATCATAGCCTTGTCTTCCTCGAAAAGGGGAGGAGGGATGAGCGTGCTGAAAGAATTGTCGATCAATAAAAAGACTTTTGAAAACGGTTGTGCTATCCATGCTTTCTCCTCCAGCAGTTTGCTCAGATATACCGGAGCGTCATCCGCCGGATTTACTTCAGTAACAAGGAAAGATTCGAAGGCAATGTACTTTTCTGAAGCAGGATTAAATACCGTATAGCAGATGCCTCGCTTACTTATTTGCAAATTCAAGTAATAGCTGGCAGTATTGCCTGGTGCAAATGTTTTATCGTAAAAAGTATTATATGCTTTTAACCGCGAAGGCATCGGGGATAACTTTTATTCCCAGTTGCCGTCTGTTGAGGGTTCTGTCAGTGATCCGACTTTCAAACCGGGATATCTTTCCAGGTCTTCTTCTTTGGCTATCAGGTTCCTCACTGTCTGATCATTCATTCCTTTTAAAAAGGCCGTGTAAGGTGCTTTCACTTCAAACACAAACACTTTCATCCCGCCTCTTTCTATTGTGTCGGCATGCATTTCAAATAATTCGCCTCCCGAAAATGGTATGATGGCAAGTTGATCAATAGTGTAGTCTTTTCGGGCGAACAGTGTATCGATGACTTTAATATAACCAACCGTATCATTGATTGTTCTTGTAAAGGTTGTATCTTCCGGATCCGGAATCATTTTAACGATCGGGATCTCTGCTACTTTAAGAAAGCTGATTAATGTGTCAAATTCGTTGGCATATGATCCATTAATCTTTTTAAAGACGAGTTGTGAGTTACGTATGTCTTTTAATTTTTCAACAACCACTTTCTGCCGGGCCCTTTTTTCTTTATCGAACCTTACCGGCTTCATGATACTTTCGTACACAAAAAAGGCAAGAACAGCTATGATAGCCAATAAAACAATCTGAACAAGTATCTTTTTCATTTGTGAAATATTTTGCAAAGCAAATTTATAACTTTTTTTGGGTTAACCGTTTATATTTTATAAATAATCAATCGGGAAACAAGTTATCAATGAAAATTTGTGGGTTCATCTTTTGTTGTTAAAACTCTGAAATCCGGAATGTCATCAAGAAAGGAAAATGTTTCTTTTTCATGATCAACACTACAGCAATAATGCTTCAAGCCATTAGAAACGATCAGATACTGCACCCGTAACCGTATATTGTAAGTAGCCACTTGTTCAAATGTTTTTTGTGAAATGCGTACATTGGGCGACTTGAATTCTATAAGCACGACAGGCGCTCCCGTTTGGTCGGAGATAACGGCATCAAACCGCTTAAACATCTGGTTAACTTTAATCCCTTTCTCAATAGAGATCAGTGTTTCCGGATATTTCTTCTCATTTATCAGATACCGGATAAATTGTTGGCGTACCCACTCCTCAGGTGTTAATACAACGTATCTTTTCCTGATGGGGTCAAATACTTCCGTTTTGTCGCCCGTTTGCCTGGTTTTTATAGGATAAGTGGGTAAATTTAATTGCTGCATCGTTAATTTATTGCGCTAAATTTACGACAATAATTTTTCCCGGTGCCTTGTTTGTTATCGGTAATTGGGCGGTAAATTAAAGATACCGCTACCTTGTGTTTATTAATGTCGTTCAAATAAGTATTTTTGCAGTAAATGAGAGTGTATCTATGAAAACAAAAGATGAGATTGTAAAAAACTGGTTACCAAGGTATACAGGGCTGGACGTGGATAAATTTGGTAAATATATTCTGTTAACGAATTTTAACCAATACCTTGAAATGTTTGCCAGGATTAACGAAGTTGAAATTGTGGGCAGCGGATTGCCGATGCCGTGTTCTACAAGTGGAGACATTACGATGATCAATTTTGGGATTGGCAGCTCCAATGCGGCAACAATCATGGACTTGATAAGCTGTATTGACCCGAAAGCCGTGCTATTTCTCGGAAAATGTGGTGGGCTGAAAATAAAAAATAAGGTAGGCGACCTGATCTTGCCCATTGCAGCTATCAGAGGCGATGGAACTTCTGATGACTACCTCCCATCAATTGTACCGGCCTTACCCGCATTTAGCCTTCAGAAAGCTATTTCAACTACCATCCGCGACTTTGGGAAAGATTACTGGACAGGCACGGTATTTACTACCAACAGGAGGGTTTGGGAGCATGATGAAAAGTTTAAAAAATATTTGCGCAAAACCAGAAGTATGGCCATTGACATGGAAACAGCCACCATATTTACCGTAGGTTTTGCCAACGAAATACCTACAGGGGCCCTTTTACTGGTTTCCGACCAGCCGATGATCCCTGAAGGCATTAAAACAGCAGAAAGCGACAAAAAAGTAAACAAGCAATTTGTTGACGACCATGTAAATATTGGAATTGAGTCGTTGAAACAACTCTTAAACAAAGGACTTACCGTTAAACACCTGAAATTTTAGCTGTGACGTTCGAGCAGATTATCAACAATATTAAGAACAAGATATTTTTTCCTGTTTATTTTTTATATGGGGAAGAGCCATTTTATATTGACCAGCTTACCGATTATATCGAACAAAATGCACTGGATAATAGTGTGCGGGAATTTAACCAATCCGTTGTTTACGGCAGAGATGTGACACCTAAGGATGTCATTGACCTGGCACGCAGGTTTCCGATGATGGGCAATTACCAGTTGGTTGTTGTAAAAGAAGCACAAGACCTCAAAACAGTTGACGGACTGGAGCCTTACCTCGATTCGTATCTGGACACAACTATTCTGGTTATCAACTATAAATATAAGAAGCTGGACAAGCGGAAGTCTTTTTATAAAAAGCTCAGCAAAACAAAAAATGTAGCTCTTTTTGAGTCGGAACGCCTGTACGACAATAAAATTCCGGCATGGATTGAAAAAACGGTACGCCTGCTGGGATACGAAATCAATCCGGTAGCATCTGAAGTACTTTCAGAATATCTTGGAAATGATCTCAGTACAATCTATAACGAGCTGGAAAAGTTGATCATTAATATTAAAGCGGGACAAACCATTACCGTTGACGATATTGAGCGATATATCGGTATAAGTAAGGACTTTAATGTGTTTGAATTTCAAAATGCGCTGGGGACAAAAAATGTGCTTAAAGCACAACGTATTACACAGCATTTTGAAGCAAACCCCAAGGAGCACCCATTGCAAATGATCACCATTATGTTGCACAATTATTTTATGAAAGTGTTTTTATATCACCAGTTAAGAAACAGGAATACAAAAGAAATTGCGGCTGAGCTGGGAGTGCATCCATACTTTCTAAACGATTACAAACGGGCTTCCGCAAACTACTCGACACATAAAATAAAATCCATTATGTCGCAGATCAGGATACTAGACCTAAAGAGCAAAGGCGTTGGCAGTACAGACGGAAATGATTATGGTGATCTGAAAGAATTAGTTTTTAAAATTCTCCATTAAAGAGAGTTACTTAATTACTTTTATCAGCTTTTTCATCGTGTTTAGGCAGGCTTAAATATTTACCCACCAGCATGGCCACAATCATGGCCAGATATAATTGCCCGACAAAACTCAGGAAAATAGAAAGTGATTTGGCTATTTCATGTTTAGGTGTAATGTCGCCGTAACCCAAAGTAGTCATTGTTACAAAGCTGAAATAAAGAAAATCAGCCGTCTGTCGTAACGAATCTCCCGGATAAATAAATGCATGTGTATTATTCATGTAGATTAACCTGAATAAAATGGATCCGATGATTCCTATTAAGAAATAAATATTAATAGCTTCAAGAAATTCAAGGGTTCCAACGGTTTTGCTTCTGGATATCCGAATCACTAGTCGAATGATAACATAAATAAAGAATCCTAAGGATAAAACAGATGCGATAATCGCTATAATATCCAGATTAAGAAGAAAAGAACCGGCATCAATTAACATAAGAATCGCTGCCAGGTAGAAATATTTATATTTTTTTTCGACAATAACTAATACTGCTGAAAAATAGATAGCAGTTAATGTAATATAGTACAGGTAGGATATTAATTTATCATTTCCGATCATACCAATTATGAAAACATAAATGAAACTAAGAAAAAACAATACAATATTGCGTTTGGCCCTCACTGTGCGCGTTTTACCCATGACATGATAAATATGTGTGTTGGTCAAAAATACGAAATGTAAGGATACGTAGAAAAATGCGGATTATCTTTTAACTTTGCTGAAAACCTAAGCTGATTGGAATACCACTATCATCAATTGCAGAACGGCATCAAGATCATTCACAAAGAAGAACAAAGTACTGTTGCTCATTGTGGATTGATGGTCAACACAGGTTCAAGGGATGAAAAAGAGTCCGAAAGCGGCATGGCTCATTTTATTGAGCACCTTATTTTTAAAGGCACAAAAAAACGAAAAGCCTACCATGTTTTAAGCCGGATTGAGAATGTGGGTGGCGAGTTAAACGCCTATACTACCAAGGAGGAAACTTGTATTTATGCTTCATTTTTGAGGCCTTATTACGCAGTTTGCCTTGAGCTATTTTCCGATGTGGCTTTCAACTCGATCTTTCCTGAAAAAGAGATAAAGAAGGAAAAAGACATCGTTATTGATGAAATAAACTCTTACAACGACAATCCATCAGAACTAATATTTGATGATTTTGAAGCACAGATTTTTAACGGGCATCCTTTGGCCGGAAATATTCTGGGCAGAATTGAAACGGTTAAGAGATTTAAAAAATCGGATATTTTCCGCTTCATCAAAAACAATTACAGCACCAACCAGATGGTGATCGCATCGGTAGGCAAGATCAAATTTGAAAAACTAATTAAACTGACCGAACAGTATTTTGGCTATATCAGGCCGTCTGTGAAGCATAACGGACGTCTGCCCTTTGATACCTACAAAGCCTCAACACACCGAGTTGATAAAGACTCTTATTTGTCACATTGTATGGTGGGTAATATGGCATACCCGAGTACCCATCCTAAAAAGAACACTTTATTGCTTCTGAATAATTTACTTGGCGGCCCGGTGCTCAATTCACGGCTTAGTCTTGGCATCAGGGAAAAATATGGCTTTGCTTATGGAATCGAGTCCATATACCAACCTTATTCCAACAGCGGTATTTTTGCCATTTATCTGGGGACGGACCCTTCTCATGTCGACAAGGGTATTCAACTGGTAATTAAGGAAATGAGACGCCTTGCTGACAACAAATTAGGCAACATCCAATTACATCGGGCAAAAAGACAACTCATTGGTCAGTTGGCCATTAATTACGAATCAAATCTGAACGAAATGCTGGGTATCGCCAAAAGTCATTTAAATAAACCACGGGT
>DGOT01000125.1:15460-21217 GCA_002389465.1 Bacteroidales bacterium UBA4459
ATCCTGGAAGTGGCTAATGAAATATTTGAAATTAACAACTTAAGCACATTAATTTACAACGCCAAAACATGATGATCGATCCGAAAATTGAAACATATATTGAAGACCATACTACACCCGAAACCGAAGTGCTAAAAGACCTGAACCGCCAGACACATCTGCGAACCTTTTATCCGCGTATGCTATCAGGGCACATCCAGGGGAAATTCCTGGAAATGGTTTGCCAGATGATTCAACCAAAAAGGGTTCTCGAAATAGGCACATTTACAAGCTATTCCGCCATTGCCATGGTACAGGGTATGCCCGATAACGCCCTGATTTTTACAATAGAAGTAAATGAAGAAATGGAATCTTTTATCCAGGAGTTTATAACTAAATCAGGGATGGATAAAAAAATAAGACTGTTGATGGGCAATGCTTTGGAAATTATTCCGACACTGGATGACGTATTCGACCTCGTTTTCATTGATGCCGATAAAGAACAATATGTAGCTTATTACAAACTGGCTAAAGAAAAGCTGAGGCCGGGTGGATTTATCATTGCTGATAATGTGATTTGGAGTGGTAAAGTGCTTGAAAAATCAAGCAAAACTGATAAAGAAACCCAAAGTATTGTTGCCTTTAACGAATTCGTAAAAAACGACCCGGACGTGGAACAGGTAATGCTTTCCATCCGGGATGGGTTGTTGCTGATTAGAAAATTATAATAGTAGAAGCGGGACACTTGAAGCTTAATTTGTTTTAAACCTATACTGAGCCTTACTCAATTCTTCATTGGCCTTCACAATCTTTTGTTTTAGATTCTCTTTGTAAGCTTTTAACTTGTCCATCATGGCTGCATCACCCGTTGCTATCATCTGCGCAGCAAGAATGGCTGCGTTGAGTGCCCCATTGATACCCACCGTGGCCACAGGTATTCCGGGAGGCATCTGTACAATAGCCAGCAAAGCATCCATGCCATCCAGCGAAGCATTGATAGGTACGCCGATAACGGGTACGCTCGCCATGGAAGCAATTACGCCTGGTAGGTGGGCTGCCATTCCGGCACCGGCAATAATCACTTTCAGCCCCCTGGCTTCAGCGTTTTTGGCAAACTTTTCTACCTCTTCGGGAGTCCGGTGTGCCGACAAGGCATTCATTTCAAAAGGAATCTCCATTTCTTCAAAAAAAGCAGCAGCTTTTTCCATAACCTTCAGGTCGGAAGTGCTGCCCATGATGATGCTGACGAGTGCGTTCATTCTTTTATTATTTAGATTTAGCAAAAATAAGCAAATCAGATGATTTTTATAAGGCTAAATTTTAACTTTGTGTCTCACTCATTTAAACCGGCTAATGAACCAGAAAACCATTAATATACACGATAAGCATTTTGCCCCTTTTATCAAGTTTGAAGAGATTGACAGGGCCGTAGCGCAAATAGCCGACCGGATGAATAAGGAACTCCGCGACAAGAACCCCCTGTTTATCGCCATACTGAACGGTTCGTTCATGTTTGCCTCCGATCTTTTCCATAAGCTCGATTTTCCCTGTGAGATCACTTTTGTAAAACTGGCTTCCTACAGCGGAACAAAATCAACGGAAACAGTCAGGCAATTGATAGGTATTGATGAGGATGTTGTGGGCAGAAATATAGTAATTGTGGAGGATATAATTGATTCGGGACTAACTATTGAAAGGGTGCTGACGCAGTTACGGATGATTGGCGCTGCTGATATCAGGATAGCAACCCTGCTTTACAAACCCAATACTTTTAAAGGAGATTATGCTATTGATTATGTCGGGCTGGAAATTGGCAATGATTTTATTGTCGGTTATGGCCTTGATTACGATAAGCAAGGAAGAAATTACAAAGATATTTATAAGATTGTTGAATAATTTAAGACTCATAAAAATGTTAAACATCGCTTTATTTGGGCCTCCGGGATCGGGCAAAGGCACACAGTCGAAAAAATTGATTGAAAAATACAACCTAGCATACATTTCAACGGGCGACATGTTGCGAGCCGAAATTGCAGAAGATTCGGAATTGGGCAAGCGTGTTAAATCGGTAATGGATGCGGGAGAACTTGTTTCGGATGAATTGATCGTACAAATACTGGAAAAGAAAATTAAAAACCTGACTGATGCTGAAGGGATCCTTTTTGACGGTTTTCCAAGAAATTTAGTGCAGGCGTATATCCTGAAAGGACTGCTTTGTAAATTGAATACAGAGCTAACAGCTATGATCAGTCTGGAAGTGCCTGAAGAGGAACTGATGGAACGCATGTTAAAACGTGCCGAATTAGAAGGGCGCAGTGACGATAATCCGGAAACCATTAAAAACAGGTTCCGGCAATACGAGTCTAAAACAAGACCGGTGTCCGGTTTTTACCGCGAAATGAATAGATGCTATCCGGTTGACGGGATGGGAAGGGTTGAAGATATCTTTCAGCGGGTCTCCGATGTAATTGATAGTTTATAGTAGAAAACCTGGTAGTCAAGGTATAAAAAAAGCTGCTCTGTGAGCAGCTTTGCTTATCATATATCTTTTGTTATGCCTTGTAAAATCCTTTTTCAGCAGCATCTTTCAAAGCGGCTTTGATACCTTTTTTGTTGATGGTACGAATACCGGCAGCACTAACCATTAAAGTGATCCATCTGTCCTCTTCAGGGATATAAAACTTTTTAGTTTGAAGGTTCGGGTGAAATTTCCTTCTGGTTTTGGCATGTGAGTGGGAAACGTTATTTCCGCTGATCACTTTTTTTCCTGTTATCTGACATATTCTTGACATCGCTGTATCTTTTTAATCCTTAAAAATTTGGGAGTGCAAAGAACGGAATAATTTTTTAATTATTCAACAATTCCTTCATTTTTTCAGTTGCTACATTTTAGATTGTTATCTTCTTCCGTACATGTCTTCGTAATACTTCTGGTAGTTACCCGAAGTAACATTATCCAGCCACTCCTGATTTGCAAGGTACCAGTCAACAGTTTTCTCAATACCCTCTTCAAATTGGAGGGAAGGCTTCCAGCCCAACTTTTTTTGTAATTTGGATGAGTCAATGGCATATCGCAGGTCATGGCCGGCGCGGTCGGTAACATAGGTGATCAATTTTTCAGATGTTCCTTTATCTCTCCCCAATTTTTTATCCATTACCCGACACAGCACTTTGATCAGATCAATATTTTTCCATTCGTTGTGCCCGCCGATATTATATGTTTCTCCTGTTTTATCACTGTGATAGATCACGTCAATAGCGCGGGCATGGTCCACCACATAAAGCCAGTCGCGCACATTTTCGCCCTTACCGTAAACCGGAAGCGGTTTGTTATGACGGATATTGTTGATGAATAGAGGAATCAGCTTTTCGGGAAACTGGTTTGGCCCGTAGTTGTTGGAACAGTTGGAAATGATCACTGGCAAGTTATAGGTATCGTGGTAGGCCCTCACCAGATGGTCGGAGCTGGCTTTGGAAGCAGAATAGGGGCTGTGCGGATCATAAGGTGTGTCCTCAAAAAAATATCCTGTTTCACCTAACGAGCCGTATACTTCATCGGTAGAAACATGGTAAAACCGTTTGTCACCAAAGTTGTTTTTCCAGATGTTTCTGGCAGCATTCAGTAGGTTTACTGTACCCACGATGTTGGTCATGATAAATTCCATAGGATTAGTAATCGAGCGGTCGACATGCGATTCGGCAGCCAGGTGAATAACCCCGTCAAACAAATATTTTTCGAACAGTTTTTGAGTGAAATTATCGTCAATGATGTCCCCTTTAATAAACGTGTAGTTGGGTTTTTCTTCCACATCCTTCAGGTTCTCCAGGTTGCCGGCATAGGTCAGCTTGTCCAGATTATAAATGTGATAATCCGGATATTTATCGACAAACAGCCGTATAACATGCGACCCGATAAATCCTGCTCCACCGGTGATTAATATTTTTTTCATTAAACTATATTGTTAGATTTAATTTTATTCTAACTCCGAACTTTAATCTTTAAACTTCTCCCTGTACGCCTGCTCCCATTTCCAGGCTGAGGCCATCATTTCTTCCAGTCCCTGTTCCGCCTTCCAGCCGAGTTCTTTGTTTGAAAATGCCGGGTCGGCCCAGACTTTTACAATGTCTCCGGGCCTTCTGTCCATTATTCTATAATTAAGCTTTATACCTGCTGTCTTTTCAAAAGCCCTGATAACATCCAGTACCGAATAACCGGTACCGGTTCCCAGGTTAAACACCTCGAAGTTGCTCTTCATTTTGTCTTCAATCATCCGCTTAACGGCAACTACATGTGCTTTGGCCAGATCTACTACGTGGATGTAATCCCTGATGGCTGTTCCATCGGGTGTGTCGTAATCGTTTCCCCAAACCCGGAGGTAGTCCCTGATGCCTTTGGCTGTTTGTGTGATGTAGGGAACCAGGTTGTTGGGAACGCCCTGTGGCAACTCGCCGATCTCTGCCGACTCATGAGCTCCTATCGGGTTAAAATACCTGAGAGCAATGGCTTTTAGTTTGGAAACATTAACCGTGTCTGTGAGAATCTCTTCCGAAACTTGTTTGGTGTTGCCGTAAGGAGACTCGGCTGGTTTTACGGGTGCATTCTCCGATACAGGCAATACGTCCGGTTGCCCGTAAACTGTACAGGAAGAGGAAAAAACAAAGTTTTCGATTCCATTTTCCTTCATCCCTTCCAATACGTTGAGTAACGAGCACAGGTTATTGGTATAATATTTCAATGGTTGTTCCACCGATTCACCCACAGCTTTGTATGCAGCAAAATGAATAATGCCTGACAGGTCGTTATGTTTTTTAAAGAAGGCTGATGTTTTTTCTTTATCTGTCAGGTCGATTATTTCCAGCACAGGTTTGATACCTGTTATTCTGGCTATCTGGTCAGCTATTTCGGCTTGCGAATTTGACAGGTTGTCGATGATAATCACTTCGAACCCCTCCTGCTGCAATTCTACAACAGTGTGGGAGCCAATATACCCTGTACCTCCTGTGACTAATATCTTCATCTTAAGCTTATTTTTTGTACACGGCCATTTTCCAGCTTATATCTCTCGTGGCTTTCGGAGCAGGTGGCATAACCATTATCGTCAAATTCCAGCCGATGGCCGTAAGCACTCATCCAACCCACCTGTCTGGCCGGATTCCCTACAACCAGCGCATAAGGCAGCACTTCTTTGGTAACAACAGCGCCCGCACCGATAAAAGCATACTCGCCAATGTCATGCCCACAGACAATAGTGGCGTTGGCTCCGATACTGGTACCCTTTCTCACGATAGTTTTCACGTATTGACCACGCCTGACAACAGCACTGCGGGGGTTTACCACATTGGTAAAAACCATCGAAGGCCCGAGAAAAACATCATCCTCACAGATAACGCCGGTATAGATCGATACATTATTCTGCACTTTGACGTTNNGGGCGCCGGTCATGATATGCGAAAAATGCCAGATCCTGGTGTCTTTTCCAATCTCACAGCCTTCATCAATTACGGCTGTTTCGTGTGCAAAATATTCTCTTTCCATTTTACGAATTTACATATTCTAATAACGTATCGGCAATCTCTTTTTGTATTTCAGGCGTAAGTTCTGTATGAATTGGTAATGACAACACCGATTTACTTAATAGCTCCGTTACCGGAAAATCACCTTCTTTATATCTCGGATCGAGATAGGCTTTCTGCAAATGCAATGGTACCGGATAGTAAACAGCTGAAGCAATTCCCTTATCAGCTAAATGTGCCATCAATCCTTCTCTGTCAACATCT
>DGOT01000065.1 GCA_002389465.1 Bacteroidales bacterium UBA4459
CCTACATTGGATATCTCAATTACTAAAAATGTTGTTTCTATTATTTTAAGCTCCATATTGCTGATTATCATTTTTATAACTATAGCAAAAAGTTACGGTAAAAGAAAAGGTCATGCTCCGAAAGGATTACAATCATTTATTGAACCTATTATTTTGTTTGTAAGAGATGATATTGCCAAATCATCTATAGGTAAAAATTATGAGAAGTATACACCTTATCTGCTGACTATTTTCTTTTTTATATTACTTAATAATTTATTAGGATTAATCCCATTTTTTCCCGGTGGCGCTAATGTTACTGGCAACATAGGAGTAACAGGCGTTTTGGCATTGATTACTTTTATTATCACAACTTTTGTTGGAAATAAAAACTATTGGACACATATTTTTAATGCACCCGGAGTACCCTGGTGGTTAAAATTTCCGATTCCATTGATGCCGATAGTTGAGTTAACGGGGATTTTTACCAAACCTTTTGTGTTGATGGTCCGTCTCTTTGCTAATATGACTGCAGGACATATCATCATTTTAGGTTTTGTTAGCCTTATCTTTATTTTCGGAGAGATGAGCACAGGGCTTGGATATGGCGTTTCAATTATTTCAGTAGGTTTCTCCATATTTATGGATTTCCTTGAACTATTGGTTGCTTTTATCCAGGCATACGTATTTACACTGCTTTCGGCCTTGTATTTTGGCATGGCAACAGAGGAAGCGCATCATTAATTAAATAGAATCCATTAATAACTAAATAATAAATAAAATTATGGAACTTTTAGCAATTTTATTACAGGCTGTAGCTGACCTAACTCCTTATGCAAAAATGGGAGCTGGTATAGGTGCTGGTATAGCTGCTATCGGAGCCGGTATTGGTATTGGCCAAATCGGTAAAGGTGCTGTTGAAGCCATCGCGCGTCAGCCTGAAGCTGTTGGCGACATTCGTTCTAACATGATCGTTGCCGCTGCGCTTATTGAAGGTGTTGCCTTCTTTGCTATCGTAGTTTGTTTGTTGATCGTATTCTTATAAACAACATCGATAAATTCCAATGCATTTCAGCGGTTGGCTGAAATGCATTGGTTAAATTAACAATAAACTAAAAAACGAAATATTATGTCATTGATCAATCCTGGATTTGGACTCGTTATTTGGATGACAATAGCATTTCTTATAGTGCTGTTTGTCCTTAAAAAATATGCATGGAAACCAATCATGAATGCACTGAAAGAACGTGAAGATTCAATTGAAGAATCGTTACGTGCAGCTGACAGAGCTAAAGAGGAAATGAAAGACCTGATGATTGATAACGAAAAGCTGTTACGAGAAGCAAAAGATGAGCGTGACGCTTTATTAAGAGAGGCTCGTAAGATCAAGGAAAAGATCATTGAAGAAGCGAAAGAAAAAGCAGGTGAGGAAGCGGCAAATGTTGTGGAAAGTGCAAAAGAACGCATCGAAAATGAAAAGAAAGCTGCTTTAGTTGAAATCAAGAATACAATTGCTACTTACTCGATTGAGATTGCAGAAAAGGTATTGAGAGAGGAGTTAAAAGATAAGAAGAAGCAAGAAAATTACATTGAAAAATTACTCAAAGAAACCAGTTTAAATTAAGATCAGAATAAGCAGATGAGAGTTACATTATTGGCAAAACGGTATGCTCAGGCACTTTTTGACCTTGCAATTGAAAATAAGATATTGGAAGAAGTGGAAAAAGATATGCTTCTTGTAAAATCAGTGCTCGATGAAAGCCGGGAATTACGAAAAGTTTTAGCCAATCCTGTATTAGATGATCATAAAAAAATCAAAGTATTAGATAGTATATTTGAGAATAAAACACAGCAACTTACTCAAAAGTTTTTACGTCTGATTACCCGAAAAGGAAGAGAAGGCGTAATCGTTCATATCTGTAAAGCATTTGATGAGATTTACAAGGACTATAAAAATATTATGACCGTTAAACTCACAACTGCCGCAGAAATTGATGAGAAAGTTAAGAATGATATTTTAGACAAACTTGCAGAGATAACAGCTAAAAAACTAGAGGTAACCGAGTTAGTGGATTCCGAATTAATTGGTGGATTCAAACTGGACTTTGAAGACTACCAGTACAACAACAGCGTGAAAGTACAGCTGCAACGTTTGGCTAAAATTTTTGCAGAAAACCTTTATATAAGTAAAATTTAACTAAAGAAATATAATAGCATGGCAGACATTAAACCAGCAGAAGTATCAGCCATTTTAAGACGGGAACTAGCAGGCTTTGAATCGGAAGCTGTATTAGAAGAAGTTGGAACCATACTCCAGATCGGCGATGGCACAGCCCGTATTTACGGCATGAACAATGCAGAAGCAAACGAGTTGGTTGAATTCGAAAAAACTGGCTTAATGGGCATTGTCCTGAACCTTGAAGAAGACAACGTAGGTGTTGTATTATTAGGTGATATTGAAGACCTTAACGAGGGAGACAAAGTAAAACGAACAGGAAGAACCGCCTCTATTAAAGTTGGGGAAGGCTTGTTAGGCCGTGTAATAAATATGTTGGGTGAACCTGTGGATGGAAAAGGAGAGATTGAAGGAGAACTCTTTGAAATGCCTCT
>DGOT01000176.1 GCA_002389465.1 Bacteroidales bacterium UBA4459
TCCGGATGCTCATCTATTGATAAAAGAAGGTCGAATAATTGCGCTGTTGCCAAAGCATCTCCGGCAGCCCTGTGCCTGGCCTGATTTTCTATACCGAGATCATCACATAATGTGGATAAACTATAATTCCTCCGGCCGGGAATAAGCTTACGGCTTAACCTTACCGTATCCAGTGTCTTTCTTCGGAAGTCAAATCCCAGGCTCCGGAACTCATTCCGGATGAAGTTGTAATCGAAACGTACATTGTGGCCTACAAGAATTTTATCTTTGGTGAGTTCGACGATCTTTTTGGCAATTTCATAAAATTTGGGCGCCTCATGCACCATCGTGTTATTGATCCCCGTCATCTGCACAATGCGGTAGGGGATTTTCTTTTCCGGATTGACCAGCGTTTGAAATTCGTCAACAATCTCCTTCCCATCATGGATATACACGGCAATTTCCGTGATCTTTTCCGCTGCAGGACTCAATCCTGTTGTTTCTACATCAACGATGGCGTACATGAGGCAAACTGTTTACAGGTTCAATTTCATCTGGATGGCCTGCACCTGCTTCTTCAGTTGCTCCACCTCTTCAGCCAACAACTCTTTTTCTTTGTTAGGCGGCGGCACCTCGGAACTGATGTAATTGACAAACTTCCACACCTCCTTTACTTCGTTGACCGGTAGCTCATAGGGCTCATACAAAGGGTTCAGCGAATGAAGTATCAGTTTCCGGTTTTGCCGTATACGGTTTTCGATTACTTTGAAAATAATACCGTCTTCGCGGGTGAGGATGATGTATGCCTGGTGGTTTTTAATATCGTTCCAATCGGCAACAAACTCGCCCGTAACATAGGAACTGTCAGGAATGGGCAGCATGGAATCGCCCGTAATCTGAAAAGTGCGGTACTTTTTCTGTTTCGACAGAAAAGGCAGTTTAAACGTGGGCAATATCCTGATGTATTCCGGGTCGGCAAAACCTGTCGTGTAACCGGCTTTGGCTTTTTCTTCAACCAGTTCAATATTTTCCTCGTTATCTGTATCCACAGTAGTAGCCAGCACACGCAGTTCACTTCCTTTAATATAAGTATCGTAGCCTTCTTCAAGTTCCGTCAGTTGTTTTTCCGACAAAACCTGTAAATCCACTTTAACCAACGTATCGATAGCAATGCCGTAAAATTCTGAAAACCGACTTAATGTTTTTAGGTTTGGTTGCCCTACCCCGTTTTCGTAACCACTTAACGTGGGCCTTTTCAACTGAAGCGCTCCAGCCACTTCATCTTGTGTAAGATTGCGCCGTTTACGTAAAAATTTGATGTTATCAGCAAAATACATTTGATTATAATTTAATCTCTATAAATGATTATATACTAATCAAAGGTACTGCTTATTCTTTATATGTCAAGTATTCTGACAATTATTTTTTAGCGAATTGCTTGAAGGAGACAGAAAACTAAAATATTTATTCATTAAGGGCTTACCCTGAACATTACGGCATCGTGGGGCGGAACCTCAGCGGTAAATTCGGTAGTAAATTTCCCAAGATTTTTATGCAGCCATAAATCCCGCACTTCAGCTTTCAGAAATGTCGGATAGCCGAGTTCCGTCCATAAAACAGACATCTTTTCTTTTGTTAACCCTCTGTTGAACAACACTACTGCTCTGCCACCGTCGGCCAGTTGTTTCACCCAAACTTCCAGATCGCCGTCATCGCGTACTTTCGAACCCGATTTTCCCAGCGGATCCTGATCTACAGCTATCACTTCCCTATTAGTCAAAATCATTTTTGTTTCTTCCGACATATCCCGCAAATCGTTACCGGCAATAAGCGGAGCTGCCAGAATACACCACAAACTGAAATGTGCCCGGCTTTCACTGACAGTAAGCCCGCTGTTACCCACTTCCAGCATATCAGGGTCATTCCAGTGTCCGGGTCCTGAATACGAGTCAAGGCCCACCATCCTGTCGAGCAAAATAGTAAATCCGGCGTTGTTACGGTCGTCTTCACAGTCCCAACAGTCCATAATATCATCGGTGGCACGCCACAGATGTCCTACATCCTCTGCCCACAGCCAAGGCTTGCTAAAGCCCCAATCACAAAGGCTGAACACCATTGGCCTGCCGGCTTTGTATATCGCATCGCGCATCAGCCGGTACGAGGCCTGTGCATTCTGCGTGCTTGTATTACACCAATCGTATTTTACATAATCCACACCCCACGAAGCATAGGTCCGGGCATCCTGAAATTCGTACCCGCGGCTCCCCGGTCTTCTCTGGCATGTATGCGTTCCAGCATCGGAATAAATACCGAATTTCAGACCTTTGGAATGGATGTAATCAGCTACAGCTTTCATACCTGAAGGAAAGCGTTCCGGATCGGGGATGATGTTCCCATTTTCGTCACGGCCAACCTGCCAGCAGTCGTCAATTACTACATATGCATAACCTGCGTCTTTCATACCCGAACTCACCATAGCATCAGTAATTTCTTTGATCAACTGCTCGCTTACATCACAACCAAATTTATTCCAGCTGTTCCAGCCCATGGGCGGTGTCAGCGCAAGCTCTTCAAATTTCTGAGCATAAGTCAATGTGCTGATCAGCATTGATATGATAACAATATATTTTTTCATGTCTTAAATCTTCTAATGTGTATAAGAGTCTGTTAACGAATACACTTGTATGGCTTGTTGCAAATCCAGAATATCCTTACTGGTTTTAAAGACTGTTTTTACCGGCTGCCCCGGGATCAGGTCGAAAAAGTTTTTGGTAAAAAACCCATCACCGTTATCGGTTGATAAAAATACTTCTTTGGCAAAAACATCAGAAGAAAATGTGAGCTCATACTCTTCCTCCGTT
>DGOT01000261.1 GCA_002389465.1 Bacteroidales bacterium UBA4459
GTGTTACCCATGAAGCACTGGGAGTCGTTCGGGTAATGCGAACCACGGGAATGATGGGTGAAGTGGTTGGAATGGCAGTATATATTTGCAAAAAATACCAGGTAAATCCTCGTGATGTATATGAAACATATCTTGCTGAGTTTAAAACCCTTTTAAAAAAAGATGTCGAAAAACAGTAAAAAACAGTAAAAAAAAATGAAAAAAATGAAAAAAATTCTATTTATCTCATTAGTGATTCTAACTAATATTGTTAATGTACAGGCTCAGGAGCTTCCATTATTAAAAATAAGTGATGATAAGCATCACATTGTCACTGAAAATAATGAACCTTTCTTTTGGTTGGGTGGAACTGCCTGGGAAATGTTGCACCGGCTTAATAAAGAAGAAACACTTTTGTACCTAAAAGATCGGGCCGGTAAAGGTTTCACAGTTATACAAACTGTAATTTTAGCTCAACTTGATGGTTTGAATACGCCCAATGCATATGGAGATTTACCATTGATCAATAATGACCCAACAAATCTTAATGAGAAGTATTTTAAGCATGTGGATTATGTAATCCAACAAGCCCAGAATTTAGGTTTGTACATTGGTTTATTACCTACCTGGGGTGATAAATTCAGCAAGAAATGGGGCATAGGACCTGAAATTTTCACCCCAGAGAATGCGGAAATATATGGAGAATTGTTAGCCAAAAGATATCAGAATCAAAATAATATTATTTGGATACTTGGTGGCGATCGGGTTCTTGAAAAGGATATACACTACGACATAATCCGTGCAATGGTCAGAGGAATAGAAAAAGTAGAGACTTTGCATTTGATTACCTACCATCCCGGGGGCGGAAGAAGGGCAACTGAATTCTTCAATGATGAATGGCTCGATCTGGATATGTTTCAAGCCGGACATTTCAGACAAAGAAAAGACTATGAATTTGTTCTGGCAGGCAGGGCTGTTACACCGGTAAGGCCGATAATAAGTGGAGAGCCCCGGTATGAAAACATTCCTGATAGGTTAAACAGGAGTGTGCTTTATGGTTGGATGGATGACTCTGATGTACGTTCTGCTGCCTATTGGAGTATGCTCTCGGGGGCGGCCGGTTATACTTACGGATGCAATGATATCTGGCAAATGTACAGTATTGACAGAGCACCAATAATCATGGCACGCACCGATTGGGATGAAGCAATTCATCTCCCAGGCTCTAAACATGTAATGTACATGAAGGAATTGCTTGTTTCATTTCCATGGCAAAAAATGATTAATGATCAGTCCATTATTTTAAATGAGAATCCGATTGATTCAGCTCACATTGTTTGTGCAATAGGACATAAAAAAGATTTTATACTTACATATACGCCAATGGGTAAATCCATTAAATTGGATTTATCCAAAATAAATGCCCAAAAAGTGAAAGCATTTTGGTACAATCCCAGATCAGGGAAGTCTGTAAAAATTGGTGAATATAATGTGACGGAAACACCTGAGTTCAAACCTTGGTCAATTGGAAGAGGAAGTGATTTCGTTTTGGTTATTTTGGATACAAATACTGATTATAATCTACCTGAATAATATACTAACATAAGGTATAAAATTAGGAGGAAACCCATGTATCATAAAAGAAGAGATTTTCTAAAAGGTATTAGCATTGGATCAGTGGCAATGCTAACCGGGTTAGATCCGGTATTAGGCCAAACGAAAAGCAGACAATTGCTTCCTAATCAAGAAGGCGGGGAGGTTTACACCAGCAAGAAGAAAAAGACCGATGTGGTGGTAGCGGGAGGTGGTTTAGCAGGGGTTTGTGCAGCTATTGCGGCCGCACGCAATGGCGTTTCAGTAATACTTGTGCAAGACCGTTCGAGACTGGGGGGCAACTCGAGTAGCGAAATTCGGATGCATCCACTGGGTGCCAATAATCCCAAACAACTTCGCATTTGGCGTGAAACAGGCATTATTGAGGAACTTAAACTAGCCGATTCGGCCACTAACCTTCAGCGTTCGTTCGAGATGTGGGATCTGCTTCTTTATAACAAAATTGTTTCAGAGGAGAATATCACTCTTTTACTTGATACAGCTATTGTCGATGCAAAGGTGAAAAACGGTAAAATCAATACAGTTAAAGCGATTTGCCCCTTATTGGAAGAAACATACGAGATAAATGCCAGGTACTTTATCGATTGTACAGGTGATGCAATCTTGGCATCGCTGGCATCTGCCAAATACATGCGCGGTCGTGAAGGCAAGGATGTTTTTGGTGAATCCTTAGCCCCGGATACGAGCGATCTAAAAACCATGGGCAATAGTATCCTGTTTTTTTCAAAAAAACACAAGCGGCTTATGCCATTCACGGCGCCTGACTGGGCCCGTAAGTTTAGCAAAGAGGATTTTAAGTATCGTCCCATTAATTCATGGGAATATGGCTATTGGTGGATTGAATGGGGTGGTGAGTTGGATGCCATAAAGGACAATCGCAAAATTCGTCACGAATTATTACGGATTCTCTTGGGTGTGTGGGATTATATAAAAAACAGCGGTGATTATCCTGATTCGGCAAAATGGGCGCTCGATTGGGTCGGTATGATTCCCGGAAAACGGGAAAGCCGCCGTATTGTTGGTGATCATATAATGATTCAGCAGGAAATGGAAAGCGCGGAACTTTATGCCGATCGCGTAGCTTATGGTGGTTGGCCCATGGACGACCATCCGCCCGGAGGTATTGACCGGAATGATCTGCATCCATGTCAGCAGATTCAGTTTAATCACCCTTACAACATTCCTTTAAGAGCGCTTTACAGCATGAATCGCAGCAATTTATTGATGGCCGGCAGAAATATAAGCGCTTCTCATGTGGCCTTTTCTTCCACGCGGGTCATGGCAACATGCTCGGTAATTGGACAGGCTGCCGGTTCCGTGGTTGCTTTTTGTGTGGGGCAGGACTGCTTACCAAAAGAGATTGCTGCCGATAAAAGTCTTTTGCATAAGTTTCAGCAACAACTTCTGAGAGATGATCAGGCAATAATTGGTATTTGCAACGAGGACCCGGAAGATTTGGCAAGAAACGCAAAAGTGACCGCCTCTGCAGAGACTGAACAGGGCAAAGCTATAAATGTTATTGATGGTTACAACCGTGACATTGGCGATAAAGGAGTTCATCAATGGCAGGCGCCAATGCAAGGAAACCAACCATGGATCCGGTTACAATGGGAAGAAGTACAAAAAATCAGCGAGATACAGTTAACCTTTGATTCAGGTCTCCACAGGACTCTCTTCCTTAGTGGTAAGGATAGTTCATATTATAAACAGACCAGAGGCCCACAACCGGAAACGATTGCTGATTACACAATAGAGGTCAGGCTAAATGATAAATGGGTCCCAGTTGGGGAACAGAAGGATAACTACTTGCGACTGGTACGGCATAAAATAGAACCTGTTTCAACCAGCTCCGTACGTGTTCGCATTCACCGGACCAATGGTGATACTTTAGCAAGGATTTTTGAAATACGTTGTGTAAGTTGACCCGTATAATACTTATAAGGTTTAAAATGAAAAATAATAACAGTACTTCACTAACTCCCGAAGGACGTCTTTTGTCTCTTGATTTTTTTCG
>DGOT01000099.1:0-1557 GCA_002389465.1 Bacteroidales bacterium UBA4459
ACACAAAAACAAGTCTTTAAACTTACATCAGTATATATTATCCCGGGAGAAGAACAGCAAGTTAAAATTTTTGATTTTAAGCTATTTGAATATAAAGAAATACAAGTTGAGGAAAATGTAGTTTTTGTTGAGAATTTTAAAACTCTGAAAGAATTACCACCCGGTAATTTTGGGAAAAAACTTGTATTAGCCATACAACAGCAAAAAATTGCTCCTGTCCACCTAATTTAACTCATTTACAGCTTATCCAAGCTGAATAACAATATTTTTTGTACGAGTTAAATTATCATATTCATGAAAAAATATGTATTAATAGCCTGCCTGTTTTTATGGCAGTTTACACAGATATACGCCCAGCAAGTGAAAGGTGGTGTATTTGAAATGATCGATGGAGAAAGTAATCCACTGATAGGTGCCAATGTAGTTCAGTTAAAAACGTTGAACGGCACCACCACAGACACAGAAGGACGCTTTAGCCTGAAGCTGGAAAGAAAAGCTCCCCAAAAATTGGTAGTGAGTTATGTTAGTTACCAGACTGACACTATTAATTTAAATAAAACCGGATACGGACATATACATATAACCTTAGATAACCTGAAAAATCTGGATGAGGTTGAAGTTGTATCGCGGAAATCGGGCAGTCATTTGTCAAGAACCGAAACAAGGGGAATTACCAGTATTAATGAAGGTGAATTGCAGAAAGCCGCATGTTGTAATCTTTCTGAAAGCTTTGAAAACAGTGCTTCGGTAGATGTAAGTTATGCCGATGCGGTTACCGGTGCCAAGCAAATCCAATTACTGGGCTTAGCCGGTTTATACACCCAAATGCTGACAGAGAATATACCTAATTTACGCGGATTGGCTGTACCTTACCGGCTGGGTTATGTGCCTGGAACCTGGATGGAATCTATCCAGGTTTCAAAAGGAACCTCTTCAGTTGTAAATGGATATGAAGCCATGGCAGGACAGATAAATATTGAATACAAAAAGCCTGATGAGGGGGATAAGTTTTTTCTGAATTTATATGGAAGTCAGATGGGTAAAGTAGAGGGGAATTTGAATGCCCGTTTTGAGCTAAATGAGAAATGGAGTACCGCGATACTGGCCCATGCCGAATATTTCGGAACCAGGCATGATAATAATGATGATTCATTTCTGGATGATCCGCTAATTCGGCAAGTCAACCTTTTTAATCGTTGGAGATATAAAGGGCAAAATCTTCGGATGCAATTCGGGTTTAAATACCTTACGGAAAACAGACAGGGTGGGCAAATGCATTACGACGCGGAAAAACCAAACGATACCGAAAATGGATATGGCGTTGGAGTTGAAACTGACCGATATGAAGGGTTTTTGAAAATTGGTTACATCATAAAAAACAGGGCTAATTCGAGTATTGGTTTTCAAAACCAGGTAGTATATCATGATGTAAACTCCTTTTATGGTTTGAACGACTATGATGCCAACCAATTATCCTACTACGGAAACCTGATGTTACAATCCTATATTAGTGATACACGGCACCAATACACAACAGGGATCAGTTTTGCTCTTGAT